>JALSJL010000465.1 GCA_026989405.1 Marinosulfonomonas sp.
CTGGTGCTGTTCTTCCTTGGCTTCGTGCTGGACTTTCTCGAGATCATCTACATCGTCATCCCGATCGTCGGGCCGGTGATCTATGGCGGCACGTTCGATCCGAAATGGGTGACGATCATGATTGCCGTCAACCTGCAGACCAGTTTTCTGACACCGCCCTTCGGCTTTGCACTGTTCTACCTGCGCGGAGTGGCCCCCAAGAGCGTGACCACGGGGCATATCTACCGGGGCATCGTGCCGTTTGTCCTGATCCAGGTGGCCGGGCTTGCGGCGCTGTGGGCGTTTCCGTCGATCGTCACCATCGTGCCGGCCCTGTTGGGGCGCTGAGCCCCGAAACGCCGCGGGGCCAACCCGGCGGCGCACCCCCGAGACGGCGGCGGTTCCCTGTGGAGCCGGGCGTCAGCGCTTTGTCGGGCGGGTATCGGGCAGGTTGATGCGTGCGACCTGTTCGGCAATCGGGGCCGTTGACAACGGATGGTTGTCGGGTTCCCAGTTGGCCGGATCTTCCAGCGGAACCCAGGCGCCGTTGTGGTAGACCTCCAGCGCCGAAAACCGGGATTTGTAGTCCATTTTCGGTGATCCCGGGACCCAGTAGCCAAGGTAGACATAGGGCAGACTGGCTTCCTGCGCGATCCGGATGTGGTCGAGAATGACGTAGGTTCCCAGGCTGTCGCGTCGGCAGTTCGGATCAAAAAACGAATAGACCATCGACAACCCGTCCGAGAGCACATCGGTCAGGCAGACGGCCGTCAGCGCGTTTTCGCCCTCGGGCTTTTCCGGGTTGGCATATTCGACAACCCGAGAGCGCACCGGCGTTTCCTCGATCATGGCGGCAAACTCGAAAATATCCATGTCGGCCATCCCGCCATCGGCATGCCGGCTGGCAAGGTAGGTCCGAAACAGTTCGAACTGGTCTTCGCTGGCCCAGGGCGACACGGCATTGCGCTGCAAATGCCGGTTGCGCCGCAAGATCTTGCGCTGGCTCCTGCTGGGTTCGAATTCCGACACCCGGATGCGCGCCGACATGCAGGCCGTGCAATCGGCGCAACTGGGCCGATACAAGACATTCTGCGAACGGCGAAAGCCCTGGCGCGACAGCGAGTCGTTCAGTTTGACCGCGTGTTCGCCCTGCAGGGCGGTGAACAGCTTGCGCTCCATCCGGCCCTCCAGATACGGGCAGGGCTGTGGGGCCGTCACATAAAACTGGGGCGCAAGGGGAAGTGAGTGGCGCATGCGTCATCCTGTTTGTTGGCACTTGCAGGTTAGCAACAGGTTTTCCGCACGCCAACCCCCCTATTTTCGGGGAGCAGAGTAGCGCTTAACCGCGCGCCGGGCGATTGATTGCCGCCGTGCCCAGAAGCATGTCGTGCAGGCCCTGGCCGCGTTCGCTGGTCAACATCATGATGATCGACGCGATCTGCGGGATCACCATTGAAAAGGTGATCATGAACAGCGTCACATGGGCGAAACCCGTCGCCGGGTCGAGCCTTTCGCCCCGCTGATTGCGAAACTCGATGCCCATCAGACGCATTCCCGGCGTGGCAGAGCTGTTGGCCATGGTCACGACCCGGTAGACAAAGGCCACGATCCAGCCCAGGAATCCCAGGAAAAACAGGGCCGTGAACGCGGTCAGCGGGATGATGATCACGGTGATCAGGATGATGGCGAGCGTATCCACCAAAAAGGCCAGGAAGCGCTTGACCGTCACATCCCGGTAAAACTCGGGCTGGGTGCGAGGATCGGGAAGCCCGTCGCGCTCAAATGTGTCAGACATGGTCATGTGTCACCTCTTGCAACCGCAATGACAACCCCGCGGGCAGGCGGGGTCGTCTGTTTTGGCCGATCGGCCGATCAGATCTCGGTGGTCACCGGCGCGTCGTCGTCCAGATCCTTGTCGTCGGACTGGCGAAGCGTCTTCGCCTTGGCGGCGCGTTCTTCCATGAACTGATCGAATTCGGCCTTGTCCTTGCTTTCGCGCAGCCGCTCGAGGAATGCCTCGAAGTTGCGCTGTTCGTCCTCCAGTCGGCGCAGAGTTTCGCTCTTGTAGGCGTCGAAGGCCGAATTGCCGGAAGTCCTGAAAGCCGCGCGCGCCGAATGCCGGCTCATGGGGCTGTGGGGGCTGTGGGTGCGCGAGGCGCAGCGTCCGCTGAACATGCGTTTGCTCCAGATCATGTAGGCCAGGAGGGCAAGGCCCACGGGCCAGAAAAAGATGAATCCCAAGACCATGGCCGCAATCCAGGCGCCTTTTCCGCGCTCGTCGAGCCAGGTTTCCGCCTGGTTGGGCCAAGTTGCGACAGTGCTCATTATGATACTCCGTTTCAAAAGGATGCCTTGATGTGAATGCCTTTCACATTACCTAGATTGCAATTGGCGGCGCCTCTTTCAAGCCCATATGTTAAAGAAATTTACATAAAGAAGTAAATCGGAATGAATTCAATTGGTTGGTCGGGCGCGCCGATGGGTAGTTGCCGCGGAGGATATGTTGCAGAAAATCCCGGAGCGGCCCGGTCGTGGTTGGAAACAGGTCACATGGAGCGGAGCCGGGGCCGGGCAACGGGCCATGTCGCCACACCCGCGGGATCGGCCGGTTGACGGTATCGCCTTGCTGGCACAGAGTCCGGCCATGAATGACTTTTCCTCGCAGATCACCCGGCTGCCGCGCCCGTTCGACAAGACGCGCGGGCATGAGATCGACCAGTTGTATGGTGATCAGGACAGGGCAATCCGACAATTGCTGGCCGGGGCCGGCGGCTCCAGCCCGTATCTTCACGGGTTGCTGCACAGCGAAGCGGATTGGCTGCGCGCGGCGCTGGCTGGCGCCCCCGATGATGTGCTGGACAAGCTGCTGACAAGTGCTGCCGGGCTGGACGGAAAAGCGCTTGGTCCGGGTTTGCGGCAAGCCAAACGGCGCGTTGCCCTGTTCACGGCGCTTGCCGATCTGGCCGGTGTCTGGCCGCTGGAAACGGTCACCGGCGCGCTGACCCGGTTTGCCGACCTGGCGGTGGATCTTGCGGTGCGCCAACTGGTCTCGGCCGAAATTGACCGTGGCAAGGTTCCCGGGGCAGGGGCCGCCGACAAGGATGACGCCGCCGGCATGGTGGTTCTGGCGATGGGAAAAATGGGCGCCCATGAGCTGAACTATTCGTCGGACATCGATCTGATCTGCCTGTTTGATGAAACCCGGTTTGACCCGTCGGACTATGCCGAGGCGCGGGCCGCATTTGTCCGGGTGACCCGGCGGATGTGCGCGCTGATCGGCGAGCCGACCGGCGAGGGCTATGTTTTCCGGACCGACTTGCGTTTGCGCCCCGATGCGGCGGTGACGCCCGTCTGCCTGTCGATGGAAACCGCCGAGCGCTACTATGAAAGCGTCGGGCGCACCTGGGAGCGCGCGGCCTATATCAAGGCGCGCCCCTGCGCGGGCGCGTTGGCTTCCGGGCATGAGTTTCTGAAGCGCCTCACCCCGTTCATCTGGCGAAAGCATCTCGACTTCGCGGCAATCCAGGACGCTCACGACATGCGGTTGCGCATCCGCGAACACAAGGGGTTGAGCGGGCCGATGCGGCTTGAGGGCCATGACATGAAACTGGGCATCGGTGGTATTCGCGAGATCGAGTTCTTTACCCAGACCCGCCAGATCATCGCCGGCGGGCGCGATCCGTCGCTGCGGGTGCGCGCAACGCTCAAGGGGTTGACCCGGCTTGCCGCAAAGGGCTGGGTGCCGGAAGACGTGGCCGGGCAACTGTCGGAAGACTATGTGGCGCACCGCGAGGTCGAGCATCGGCTGCAGATGATCAATGACGCCCAGACCCACTCACTGCCCAAAGACGCCGCCGGCTTTGAAAGACTGGCCGCGCTTTGCGGGCGCGAGACCGGGGAGCTGCGCGCCGATATCGAGCGGCGGCTGAAACGGGTCGACCGATTGATCGAGAGCTTTTTTGCACCTGACAGGAAAGCAGATGTCGAGCCGACGCTGGATGCTGCGGCCGCCGAGATCATCGACCGCTGGCACAGCTACCCGTCCTTGCGGTCGGGGCGGGCGATCGAGATTTTCAACCGTCTCAAACCCGGCATCCTGAGCCGGCTGCAAAAGGCCGCGCGGCCCGATGAGGCCCTGTTGCAGTTTGATGCGTTTCTTTCCGGTCTTCCGGCCGGCGTCCAGGTATTTTCGATGTTTGAAGCCAACCCGCAGCTGGTTGACATGATCATCGACATCGTGTCCACGGCGCCCCAGCTTGCCCATTACCTGGGGCGGAATGCGCGTGTCTTCGATGCCGTGATTGCCGGCGACTTCTTCGCCCCCTGGCCGGATGTCGACTGGTTGACCGATGACCTTTCGGCTTTGCTCGAGGAACAGCGCGACTACGAAGATCAGCTGAACACCGCGCGCCGTTGGCAGAAGGAATGGCATTTCCGGGTCGGGGTCCATCATCTGCGCGGCCTGATCGGGGCCGAAGAGGCCGGGCGCCAGTATGCCGGGCTGGCCGAGGCAGTCTTGCGCGCGCTGGTGCCGGTGGTCGCGGACGAACTGGCACGAAAACACGGTGAAGCGCCCGGGCGCGGGGCCGCGGTTGTGGGCATGGGCTCGCTTGGTGCGGCACGACTGTCGGCGTCGTCAGACCTGGATCTGATCGTGATCTACGATCCGCAGGGCGTGGAACAGTCTGCCGGCCGGCGCCCGTTGCCGGCGCGCAGCTGGTATGCCCGTTTCACGCAGGCCCTGGTCACGGCGCTGAGCGCGCCAATGGCGGAAGGCCGGCTGTATGAGGTCGACATGCGCCTGCGCCCGTCGGGCCGGCAGGGGCCGGTTGCGACGTCGCTGGAGGCATTCAGGGCCTACCAGGAAACCGAAGCCTGGACCTGGGAACATCTTGCCCTGACGCGCGCCCGGATCATGGCCGGCCCGCCTGACCTGGGCGCAGAGATCGAGGCGTTTCGCCGCGATCTTCTGGGCCGAAGCCGGGATGCGGAAAAAACCCTGTCGGATGTGGGTGACATGCGGGCCCGGCTGGCCGACGAAAAACCGGCGGCCGGTGTCTGGGATGTCAAGAATGGCGCCGGGGGGGCGCAGGACATCGCCTTGCTGGCCGAGACCGCCGCGCTGTTGGCCGGGGATCCGGGCCGCGACACAAACGGGCAATTGGCGGCGGGAGAGCGCATCGGCTGGTTCGACCGCAGGGCCTGCGACGAACTCTGCGCGGCATCGCAGCTTTACTGGCGGGTTCAGGCGGCAGCACGCCTGCTGAGCGGGGCGGCGATCGAGCTGGACAAGATCGGCCGGGGCGGCGCCGATTTTCTGTTGCGCGAAACCGGATTTGCCAGCATCGAGGCCCTGGAAAAACGCCTTGGCGAAACCCGAAACCGCGTGGCCGGGCTGATCACGGCAACTCTTGGCAGACGCCCCGGGTTGCTCTAGATCCTGCGGGGAAAGGCGCGCAGTCATGGACATGGAACAGATCGACAAGACCGGATTGATCCGAGAATGTTACCGCATCGACGGAATTGACAGCGGGCAGTGCCGGTCAATTTTTCTGGACTGGCTGTTGAAGCTGCCGGCTGAAACAGACCCGCAGGCGGCGATCCGTTTCCTGTTGCAGACCTACGGCGCGGGCGCGCGCGACCACCCGATGACAGGGGTTTTGAACGCGGCGCTTCAGGCGCCGGCGCGAAAGGGCCGGCGTGGTGGCGCGGCGGGTCGGCGGGCGAGGTAATGCAGCCAATCTACCTTGATAGCTGAATATTTGCATGTTTGGGCTATCCTCGCGGTGTCAACTGGGAGGAGACACACATGAAAACCATCGCCAGACTGTGCGCAACCGCGCTTGTTGCGGCCACGATGATGTCGGGGGCCGTAGTGGCTCAGGAAGGGTCATACCTGCGCAAAGGCAAACAGACGATCGTGCTGACGATGCGCGACGGCAGGCTGTTTTGCAGGCGTCAAGCCGATGGGTTTGAAATGTGCAACGGAATGGCGCCAGCAAGCGATGGCACATATCGCGGCAAGAACATGCGCCATCCGGCGATGAAGGTCATGAAGTTCAACGGCACCGTGACCTTTACCGACGGTGGCCTGAATATCCGCGGTTGCGCCCTTGGGATCTGCAAGGCCGAAAACTGGACGAAAATGTAGTCACCGGACCGGTGGTGCACTAGTTGCGCGCCAGCCCGGCGGCGTTGCGCGCCAGGGTCTCGATTGCCTCCCAGTCGCCGGAGGCGACCAGGTTGGCCGGGGCAACCCATGATCCGCCGACACACAGACAGTTGTCCAACGCGAGGTAATCTGCGGCATTGTCCGGGCTGACCCCGCCTGTCGGACAAAATGAAACCTGGGGGATCGGCGCCCCGATGGCTTTCAGCGCCCGGACCCCACCGGCAACCTCGGCCGGAAAGAACTTCTGCGCACTGTATCCCCGCTCCAGCAGAGACATGGTTTCGCTGGCGGTGGCGGCGCCGGGCAACACGGGCAGATCATTGGTCTCGCAGGCCGCCAAAAGAGCGTCAGTCGCGCCCGGAGATACGGCAAACTGCGCCCCGGCTGCCAGAGCGGCCTTGACATCGGTTGGGCCAAGGACGGTTCCAGCCCCCACGACACAACCGGGAACGCCGGCCATTTGCGCAATGGCGTCCAGCGCGGCGGGCGTGCGCAGCGTTACTTCCAGAACCGGCAGGCCGCCTGCGACAAGCGCCTGTGCAAGAGGGCGCGCCTGTGCCGCGTCATGGACCACCAGAACCGGGATGACCGGGGCAAGCCCGCCAAGTTCACGCAGTCTTTCGCTCGAGTGTTCCGGTGTCATTTCAAACCTCTTTTCAGATGATGACGGCAGCCCCGTCGCTTGCCAGGCCGACATTGCGCCGAAATACGTCAAACAATTCCCGTCCAAGCCCGTTGTGATGTGCGCTCAGGTCAAGATGCGCCGGCTCGCGCTGTGCAAAGCCGTCTTCCAGAACCTCAAGCGTGCCGGCCACCGCGTCAAGCCGAACCCGGTCGCCATCTTGCAGCCGGGCAATCGGGCCGCCTGACGCGGCTTCGGGGCAGACATGGATAGCTGCCGGTATCTTGCCGGAGGCGCCCGACATGCGCCCATCCGTGACCAGCGCGACCTTTTGGCCACGGCTCTGCAACACCATCAGGATGGGCGTGAGGGAATGCAGCTCGGGCATCCCGATGGCGCCCGGCCCCTGAAAGCGCACCACCACGACCATATCGTCAGTCAAGGTTCCGGCCTTGAAGGCGTCCCGAACAGCCTGCTGGTTGTCAAAGACCCTCGCCGGGGCTTCGATGACCTGGTGCTCGGGCGCCACGGCCGAGACCTTGATCACCCCGACGCCAAGGTTTCCGCTGAGCTGGCGCAGCCCGCCGCTGGCCTGAAACGGATCACTGACCGGGCGAACGATCTTGTCGTTGGTCGGTGTCCGAGCGCCGGGGCGCCACGCCAGCTTGCCGTTTTCAAGCACCGGTTCCCGGGTGTAGTCCGACATCGAATTGCCGACCACGGTGCGCGTGTCGTCGTGCAGCAGCCCCGCGTTCAGCAGTTCCGAAATCACATAGCCCAACCCGCCGGCTGCGTGAAAATGGTTCACGTCGGCCAGCCCGTTCGGGTAGACCCGCGCCAGCAGGGGCGTAAGCTCGGACAGGGCCGAAAAGTCCTCGACCTTCAGGATGATGCCCGCGGCCCGGGCCATGGCAGGCAAATGCAGGACGAGGTTGGTCGAGCCGCCGGTCGCCATCAGCCCGACAATCGCGTTGACGAAGGCCTTTTCATCCAGGATTTCGCCGACCGGCGTGTAGTCGTTTCCAAGCGCGGTGATTTCCAGCGCGCGCCTGGCCCCGGCCAGTGTCAACGCTTCGCGCAGCGGGGTGTCGGGGTTGATGAAGGAGGCGCCGGGCAGGTGCAGACCCATGAACTCCATCAGCATCTGATTTGAGTTGGCCGTGCCGTAAAACGTGCAGGTGCCGGGGCCGTGATAGGCGGCCATTTCGGCCTTCATCAATTCTTCGCGCGAAATTTCCCCGGCGGCGAATTTCTGCCGGATCGCGGCCTTTTCGTCATTGGGCAGACCGCTTGTCATCGGTCCGGCCGGCAGAAAGACCGCCGGCAGATGGCCAAACGTCGCCGCGGCCATTACCAGCCCCGGCACGATCTTGTCGCAGACCCCAAGGAAAACCGCGCTGTCAAACGTGTCGTGCGACAGGGCAACCGCCGCCGCAAGTGCTATGACGTCGCGCGAAAACAGGCTGAGTTCCATTCCGGTCTCGCCCTGGGTTATGCCGTCGCACATCGCCGGAACGCCACCCGCAACCTGAGCCGTGGCCCCGACACCATGCGCGGCCTGTCGGATCAGGTCGGGATAGACCTCATAGGGTTTGTGGGCCGAAAGCATGTCGTTATAGGCTGTCACGATCCCGAGGTTGGGCGCTTTGCCAGACGCCAGTGTCTCTTTGTCGGTCCCCATGGCAGCGTAGGCATGGGCCTGGCCGGAACAGGAGATATGGGCGCGGCTCGGCCCCTTTGAGGCCGCTTTCGCGATCTGCTCGAGGTAGGCTGTGCGTGTCGGCTGGCTGCGCGCCACGATCGCGTCGGTGATTTGTTGGACAGCTGGATTGAGTTTCATCGGTGCATCCGTTGTTTTTGTTGCCATACGACGAATAGTTAGCGCTAACAACCCCACGCCCGGGGCAAAGCGGGCCATGCGGCACGTTTGGCGGGTGTTTTGCGTCGGTGAATGCGAACTGTTACCTGTGGACGTGGGGCAAATGCACTGGCACTCCGGCACGCGGAACCGCCCAGAAAGAGGACCAGATGGCTGAGTTTTTCGCAAGACCCGGGTTGCGCGCAGTGCTTGATGCCTGCGTGATCTACCCGACCGTGATGCGCGAAATCCTGCTGGGCGTCAGCGCCACCGGTGCATTTGTTCCGCTTTGGTCGGAACGGATACTGGAAGAATGGGCGCGGGCCGCTGCAAGGTCGGGCGCGGCCGACGAAGCTGTGGCGCGGGGTGAAATTGCCCTGTGCAGGGCGCGCTGGCCGGATGCTCTCATCGCGCCAGACGGGAAACTGGAAGATCAGTTGTTTCTGCCCGACCGCGGGGACCGTCATGTG
>JALSJL010000466.1 GCA_026989405.1 Marinosulfonomonas sp.
TCAGGGGACTGAGCAAGCGTTTCGGCTCGGTTCAGGCTGTCGACAATGTCAGCCTGGAGTTGCGCCGTGGCGAGGTGCTGGCGCTGTTGGGCGAAAACGGTGCCGGCAAGACCACGCTCATGAACATGCTGTTCGGGCATTACATGCCGGATGCCGGCTCTGTCGAGGTGGCGGGGCCGGACGGCGCCCTGGTCCCGTTGCAACTGGGCCATCCGCTCGCGGCGCTGGAGGCGGGCATAGGCATGGTGCACCAGCATTTCACGCTGGCCGAGAACCTGAATGCGCTGGACAATATCATGCTGGGGTCCGAGCCATTGCGCGCCCTTCGGCGCGGCCGGCGTGCCGCGCGGGCCAGGGTTGAAGCGATCATGCAGCGCTCGGGGCTGGTGGCGCCGCTGGATGTGCCGGTGGGGCGGCTGTCGGTC
Organism: Marinosulfonomonas sp.; assembly: GCA_026989405.1. Taxonomy (GTDB): domain Bacteria; phylum Pseudomonadota; class Alphaproteobacteria; order Rhodobacterales; family Rhodobacteraceae; genus JAJRUE01. The sequence continues at coordinate 426 of JALSJL010000466.1, forward strand.
GGTGAGCGCCAGCGGGTCGAGATCCTCAAGGCGCTTTATCGCGACGCGCGCATTCTGGTGCTGGATGAGCCGACGGCGGTGTTGACCCCGCAGGAGGCCGACGCGCTGTTTGAAAACATCGGGGCGATGACGCAGGACGGGCTGTCGGTGATCTTTATCAGCCACAAGCTGCGCGAGGTTCTGGCCTTCTCGCATCGGATCGCAGTTTTGCGCCATGGCAGAAAGGTCGGAGAGATTGCCACAGGCGACGCCGACGAACGGGTGATCGCGCGCATGATGGTCGGCGCCGACACCCCGGCCACGGAACGCGCGGCGATGGCGCCAGGTGCGCCGGTCATGGCCCTGCGTGACGTGTCGATTCGCGGCCATTCAGAGCGTGACAGCATTTCGCGATTGACCCTGACGGTGCACGCGCATGAGATCGTCGGTATTGCCGGTGTTTCCGGCAACGGGCAGACGGCGCTGGCCGAGCTGGTGTCGGGGCTGCGCCGCCCGGACGGGGGCACGGTAAACATTGACGGGCAGCCGATCGTGCGCCCGGAGCCTCGCTCGATGATCCGGGCCGGTGTCGGGCGCATTCCCGAAGACCGGCACCGAGACGGTATCGTCGGCGCGATGAGCGTGGCCGAGAACATGGTGATCGAGCGGCTGGAGGCGCCCGACGTGCAGCACCACGGGCTGTTGCAAAAGGCGCGCATTCGGGCGCATGCCGAAGACCTGGCGCGCGAATATGACGTGCGCGGGCCGGGGGTGGACGCCCCGGCGCGGCTGCTTTCGGGCGGCAATATTCAGAAGCTGATCCTGGCGCGTGTATTCGAGCAGGGGCCACGACTGATCATGGCCAATCAGCCGACGCGCGGGCTGGACATGGGGGCCGCGGCTGAAGTGGCCCGACGCCTGCTGGAAGCGCGCGCGCGCGGTGCCGGGGTGTTGCTGATCAGCGAGGACCTGGATGAAGTGCTGGGGCTGGCCGACCGGATACAGGTGATCCATGACGGCACGTTGCACGAGGCCGGAACGCGCGATCGCGAGGTGATCGGTCTGATGATGGCGGGGCAGGCACCATGATGCGCATCGAGCCACGCGAAGCGCCGGGGCGCCTGTTGACGCTTGGCGTGCCGGTTCTTTCGGCGCTGGTGGCGCTGGCGCTGGCGGCGATTCCGCTGATGCTGGCGGGTGCGCCTGTTGCGGCCGCCTATGTCGAAATGGCGCGCGGTGTCTTCGGGTCGGTCTTTGCGTTTTCGGAAATGCTGACGCGGGCGACGCCGCTGATATTCACGGGCCTGGCCGCGGCCCTGGCGTTTCGGGCCAGGCTTTGGAACATCGGCGCCGAGGGGCAGCTTTACCTTGGCGCGATGGCCGCTGTTGCTGTCGGGTCCGGGGCGCTGGATGTGCCGGGCTATGTGCTGATGCCGCTGATCGTGGTGCTGGGGGCGGCGGCCGGCGCTGCCGGGATGGTGGTGCCGACGGTGCTGAAGACGCGGTTTGGCGCCGATGAGGTGGTCACGACATTGCTGCTCAATTTCATCATCCTGATCTTTCTCCAGATGATGCTGGAAGGGCCGCTGAAGGACCCGATGGGGCTGGGCTGGCCGCAGTCGGCGCCGATCCTGGATCAGGGAATGTTGCCGCAACTGATCCCGCGCATGCGCATCCACGCCGGGTTGATCCTGGCGCTGGTGCTGGCCGGTATCGCACAGTTCATGCTGGCGCGTTCGGTCTGGGGGTTTCGCCTGCGCGCGGTCGGAGAAAACGCTTTTGCGGCGCGGCATGCCGGGATCGGGGTGAACCGCACGATGCTGAGCGTTGCGGTGGTGTCGGGCGGGCTGGCCGGGCTGGCCGGTGTCAGCGAAGTCGCCGGCCTGAAGGGCTATCTGACCGCCGACCTGTCGCCGGGGTTTGGCTATACCGGCATCGTTGTGGCGATGCTGGCCGGGCTGTCGCCCCTGGGCGTTGTGATTTCGGCGCTGTTCATCGCTTCGGTTTTCGTCGGTGCCGACAGCATGAGCCGGGCGATGGGGGTGTCGTCCTACCTGGCCGACCTGGTGGTTTCGACGTCGCTTCTGTGCGTGCTGATCGGTGGATTTTTCGCGCGCTACCGGATTGTGGGCGCGGGAAGGAAGGCGCATGGCTGACATCTTGCAGATCCTGCTTTCAGAGAGTTTCTGGGCGGCTTCCCTGCGGATTGCGACGCCGCTGATCTTCGGCGTCATGGGGGCATTGCTGTGCGAGAAATCCGGTGTGCTTAACCTTGGGATCGAAGGGATATTCGTGGCCGGGGCCATGGCCGGATGGATGGCGGTCTGGCTTGGGCTTGGACTATGGGGCGGCGTCTTGGTGGCGGCGCTCACCGGGGCCTTTTTCGGGTTGATCCACGCAATCCTGACAGTGCCCCTGGGACTGTCGCAACATGTGTCGGGGCTGGGGGTGACGCTGTTTGCCACTTCGGTCAGCTATTTCGCCTACCGGACGGCGTTGCCGAACGTGTCTTCGCCGCCGAGGATCGAACCTTTCAGGGGGCTGGACATTCCGGTCCTGTCGGACCTGCCGTTTGTGGGGCCGGTGTTCTTTCAGCAGACCGCGTTGACCTGGCTGGCGCTGATCATGGTGGGCCTTGTCTGGTATGTGCTTGAGCGCACGCCCCTGGGCGTTGCCATCAAGGCGGTTGGCGACAACCCGGACAGCGTGGATGCGCAAGGCCTGTCGGTCTACGGCTTGCGGATGGGGGCAGTGGTGGCAGGCTCGGCGCTTATGGCCCTGGGTGGCGCGTTTCTGACCATGTCTGCATTCGACGCCTTCTTTTTCGGCATGGTGAACGGGCGCGGGTGGATTTGCATAGCGCTGGTGATATTTGCCAGCTGGAAGCCGGGAAAAGCTCTGCTTGGTGCGCTGTTGTTCGGGGCTTTCGATGCGCTTCAGGTGCGTCTTCAGACCCAGGTCGGGGCGGTCGTGCCCGGCCAGGTGTTCCTGATGGCCCCCTATGTGCTGTCGATCTTTGCCCTGGTCATCGCCGCCCGACGGGCGGAATACCCGCGCGCCTTGTTGAAGCCGTGGTTCAAGGGGCAACGCTAGGACGCGCTCATCTCTCCCTTGCGGTCGATCTTCGCGAAGACGCCCGCAAGGGCGGATGAGCGCCCCCCGGAAACTGGAGAATACCATGTTCGAACTGATCGTGAAAAACGCAACCCTGCCAGACGGGCGCTCGGGGCTCGATATCGCTTGCAGGAACGGCAGGATTGCCGCCGTGGAGACAGGCATCAGCGCCCAAGCTCAGGACGTGATCGATGCCGATGGCCTGTTGGTCAGTCCGCCGTTCGTCGATCCGCATTTTCACATGGACGCGACGCTGTCGCTGGGGACGCCGCGGATGAATGTCTCGGGCACCTTGCTGGAGGGGATCGCGCTTTGGGGAGAGTTGAAGCCGATCCAGACGGTAGAGGAGATCATCGCCCGTGCGCTGCGCTATTGCGACCTGGCGGTGAGCCAGGGGATCGGGGCGATCCGCAGCCACGTGGATGTCTGCGATGATACGCTGAAAGGGGTCGAGGCACTTTTGGACGTGAAACGCCAGGTGGCGCCCTACCTGGATCTGCAGCTGGTGGCCTTTCCGCAGGACGGGGTGTTGCGCGATCCGACGGCGCTGGCCAACCTGACCCGAGCACTGGACATGGGCGTGGACGTGGTCGGTGGCATCCCGCATTTCGAGCGCACCATGGACGCCGGCGCCGAAAGCGTGCGCCTGTTGTGCGAGATTGCCGAGACGCGCGGGCTGATGGTGGACATGCATTGCGACGAAAGCGATGACCCGATGAGCCGGCATGTTGAAACGCTCACCCAGGAGACGCAGCGGCTGGGGATGCAGGGCCGGGTGACCGGTTCACACCTGACCTCGATGCATTCGATGGACAATTACTATGTCAGCAAACTGATCCCGCTGATGATCGAGGCCGGGCTGCACGCCATCCCGAACCCGCTGATCAACATCATGTTGCAGGGGCGCCACGACAGCTATCCCAAGCGGCGCGGCCAGACCCGGGTGCGCGAGTTGCGCGACGCCGGGATCACGGTTGGTTTCGGCTCTGACTGCGTGATGGACCCGTGGTATTCGCTCGGCACGGCGGACATGCTGGACGTGGCCCATATGGGGCTGCATGTGGGGCAGTTGTCGAGCCGGGCGGACATGGCCTGGTGTTTCGAGGCCGTGACCAGCAATTCCGCCGCGATCATGGGGCTGGAGGGCTACGGGCTGGAAAAGGGCTGTGCCGCCAACATGGTGCTGCTTCAGGCGCGCGATCCGATCGAGGCGATCCGGCTGCGGCCAGCCCGGCTGGCGGTGGTTCGGGGCGGACGGATCATTGCGCGCACCCCGGTGCAGTCAAGTGCGCTGGATATTCCCGGACGTCCCGGCGTTGTGGACCCATCCGCTTTTGCGCCCGGTGGGGGCTGAGGCCGGCGCGCGCGAAAAGGCTCCCGCAGAGGGGGATGGTGGCCGGCAGGCAGCCAAAGGGGGCAGAACCCCCCTTGTTGGGGGCAGGTTTGGAGGCAGGGCTTGACGCCCGATGAAAAGCCCGAAACTGTGCCCGCATGGAACTTGATCTGGAATTTGTCCGGGCGCAATTCCCGGCGTTCGAAGAGCGCTCCCTGAAAGGGCAGGCATTCTTTGAAAATGCGGGCGGGTCCTATGCCTGCGCTCCGGTTGTCGACCGGCTGACGCGGTTTTACCGCGAACGCAAGGTGCAGCCATACGGTGTGTTCGATGCAAGCCGGGTGGGCGGCGAAGAAATGGACAGCGCGCGCATACGACTGGCCGCGATGTTGGGTGTCGCGCCGGATGAGGTCAGTTTCGGCCCCTCGACCACGCAGAACGTCTATGTGTTGGCACAGGCGTTTCGCCAGTATCTGAACGCGGGCGATGCGATTGTTGTCACCAACCAGGACCATGAAGCCAACTCGGGGGCGTGGCGGCGGCTGGCGGACGAGGGGATCGAGATACGCGAATGGCAGATTGATCCCGACACCGGCCACCTTGATCCGGCCGACCTGGGGGCGCTGTTGGACGAACGGGTCCGACTGCTGGTCTTTCCGCATTGCTCCAACATCGTGGGCGAGATCAACGACGTCAAAGCGATATGCTCGATTGCGCAGGATGCCGGTGTGTTCACCTGTGTCGACGGCGTTTCCTACGCCCCGCACGGGTTGCCGGATGTGGGTGATCTGGGGGCCGACATCTACCTGTTTTCCGCCTACAAGACCTATGGCCCGCATCAGGGAGTGATGGCGATCCGGGGTGACGTCGGGATGAGCCTTCCGGCCCAGGGGCACTGGTTCAACGCCGATGTGCTCTATCAGCGTTTCACACCGGCCGGCCCGGACCATGCGCAGGTCGCGGCGATGGCCGGGGTTGCGGACTATTTCGACGTGCTCTACGCGCACCACTTCAGCGCCCATGACATCCCGTCCGAGCGGGCAAGTGCCGTGCATGACCTGATGCGCAATCATGAGATCAGCCTGACGCAGCCCTTGCTGGACTTTCTGAAGGACCGGCCCGGAGTCCGGCTGATTGGCCCGGTTGACGCCGCCCGGCGAGCACCCACGATTGCGTTGGAACTGGACCAGCCCGGCGAAAAGGCGGCGGCAGCGCTCGCGCCACATGGCATCATGGCCGGGGGTGGCGATTTCTATGGTGTGCGCCCGCTGGAAGCGCTGGGGATCGACCGCAAGAAGGGCGTATTGCGGCTGAGCTTCGTGCACTACACGAGCGCTGGGGAAATTGACCGCCTGATCCAGGCTCTGGACCACGTTTTGTAGCGCCGGTGCGGCGCCATGGCGCGCATGCAACGCCCCAGGTTTCATCCGGCGCCACCGGATGACATTTGCGCCCTGATATGGAATGATCCGTCAACCCGCCGCGATCGGCGCATGACCACCAGCAAAAGGCCGAACTGACCCATGCCCACGATGCCAAAAGCAATCGCTGCACTTTATTTCGCGGCCCTGGCCTATTTCATCGGTGATCTGGTCAAGCCATTGTTGCCCGAGGGCACGCGCGTTGGCATGCTGAGTGTCACGCTGGCGGCCTTGGGAGCGCTCAGCGGGTGGCGGCTTTCGGGGCGCAATGCGGGGATCAGCCTTCGCGCCGGTCTGGGCTATGGTCTGACTTCGGTTGCTGTAACAGCTTTTTGGGGGATATTCCTTTTTTCCGGCTACAAGATGCTGCAACTGTCGATCGACAAGCGGTTTTCCGGTCCGATCGAGGCCCTGCAGGCAATGATCAAGTTTGGCCTGGAATACGCGGTGCTGATTGCGACGCCTTCCATTCTCGGGGCCATGCTCATTGGCGGGCTGTTCGGCGGCTGGCTGACAGAGTGGGCGGCCAAGCGATGGCCCTGACGGGATGAACCCCGACGACATTTTCCTGTTTGGACCTCTGGCAGAACCCGGCGTTCTGAGTGCCGTTCTCGGGCGTGGGGGCGCGCCGTTGATCCAGACTGCATCGCGCGGCCAGCTTGACGGCAAGGTCGCGGTCTGGTCCCCCGGGGCGCGGGTGGCGCAGTTGCGCGACGCCGAGGGCAGGGCGGTCCCCGGTCTGCTGTTGCGCGACGTCGGGCTGGAGATGCGCCGGCGGTTGAACTATTTCCTGTCCGGGGTCGCGAAATGGGGGCAGGTCCGGGTTTTGCACGCGGGCATGGCGGTCGATGTGGAAGCGCCCATTGCGTTGATGCAGGCCGGCAATGCGCCTGAATTCGATGCCGCCTGGAACAACGGCCCGTGGGCGGCTGCAATGGTCGAGGCGGCCGGCGAATATATGCACAATTACGGCAAATGGCCAGCGCCGCGCGCGGCGGGGCTTTGGCATGCCATGCTGATCCGGGCCGGTGCGCGGGCACGGGCGCGTGCGGCCGACGGCCCGGCGACGCTGCGCAATCCACAGGGGCCGGAAGCCGTCCAGGTGCTGGACCAGCGCCGACCCTATGTCGACTATTTCGCGGTGGAAGAACATGATCTGCGCTTTCCGCGTTTTGACGGCACCATGAGCGATCCGGTGCACCGGGCGACATTCGTCGACGGGGACGCGGTGATCGTGCTGCCGTATGATCCGGTGCGCGACCGTGTTCTGCTGGTCGAACAGTTTCGCATGGGGCCGTTTGTGCGCGGCGACCGGCGTCCGTGGCTGCTCGAGGCGGTGGCCGGGCGCGTCGACGGGGCCGAGCCGCCGCGGGACGCCGCGTTGCGCGAACTGGCCGAGGAAACCGGGCTGACGGCGGCGCGGCTTGTGGATGTCGCGCATTTCTATCCGTCAAGCGGCGCCGTGACGGCCTTTTTCTACAATTTCGTCGCGCTGGTTGACCTGCCGGACGGGGTTGCCGGGGTGCACGGGGTTGAAAACGAGGCCGAAGACATTCGCGGCCATGTGGTCAGCTTTGACAAGGCCATGGCACTGGTTGCCAGTGGCGAAGCCGCCTCGGGGCCGCTCGTGACGCTGCTGTTCTGGCTTGAGAACAGACGGGGCGATCTGGCGGCGCATA
>JALSJL010000467.1 GCA_026989405.1 Marinosulfonomonas sp.
CGACATCGACCCGGCCAAGGGCCTGTCGCGGGCACTGGCGCGCGCGACAGCCGAAGAGCGCTTCGAAGAATTCGGCGAAGACATGCAGCGCCGGATGCGGCAGGGTTTTCTGGATCTTGCCGCCGAGTTCCCCGAGCGCTGCGTCATCGTCGATGGCAATCGCGAGCCCGGGGTGATTGCGGGCGAAATCGAGGCCGTCGTCGCGAAGCATTTGCCATGAACCCGACCGAGGATCTGCCCGAGTCCGACCGTGTGGACGGCGCCCCGCATCCGCGCGAAACCGTGACACTTGTCGGCCAGGACAGTGCCGAACGGGCATTCCTGGCGGCTTGCAATGGCGGCAAGATGCATCACGCCTGGCTGATTTCCGGCCCGCGCGGCATTGGCAAGGCCACGCTGGCCTGGCGGATCGCGCGGTTCTTGCTGGCAACTGACATGCCGGCTTGCGGCACCATGTTCGATGATCCGACGCCGCAGGCCGAGACCCTGGACATTCCCGCCGACCACCCGGTCGCGCGGCGCATGATGGCGCTCGCCGAACCCCGGATGTTCCTTCTGCGCCCCGGCTGGGACGAAAAGGCCAAACGCCTCAGGCAGGCCATCACCGTGGATGAAGTCAGAAAACTCAAGGATTTTTTCCATATGTCGGCAGCGGATGGCGGTCGGCGGGCAGTTATAGTAGATTGCGCGGACGATCTGAACGTCAACGCCGCCAATGCGCTGCTCAAACTGTTGGAAGAACCACCTGCCGATGCCGTCCTGTTGCTTGTCAGCCACCAGCCTTCGGGCCTGCTGCCGACCATCCGGTCACGGTGTCGCCAATTGCGGTGCAAGACATTGTCCCCGGACGAGATGAAAAAGGCCATGACAGCCGCCGGGGCCGAAATCGGGAGCGATCATGCGGCTCTGTCCGAACTGTCTTGCGGTTCGGTCGGTGAGGCAGTGCGCTTCAGGAACCTCGATGGAATGCAGACTTACGCGCGGCTTGTGTCCATGCTCGGCGCGCTGCCGGACCTTGACCGCCCGGCCGCGCTGAGACTGGCCGAAAGCGCGGTTGGCAAGGGCAACCAGGCCCGGTTTGACATGGTGTTGCATCTGATCGACCTGTTCCTGGCACGCACCGCGCGCACCGGAGTCACCGGGCCACCGCTGGTTGAGGCGGCGCCGGGGGAAGCGGAATTGATGCAGCGCCTGGCACCGGCACCAGAGGCCGGACGCATCTGGGCCCAATTGCAGCAACAGCTTGGCGCGCGCGCGCGCCACGGCAAGTCCGTCAACCTCGATCCGGCGGCGCTGGTGCTTGATATCCTGTTTCGCATTCGCGACACGGCCGCGAAAATGCAGGCCAGGTAGGCCAACTTGCGCCCGATCCGCGTGCCAATTCCCCTTTCTTGCGCGATGACTTGAACCTGCCGGTATCTAGGCTAAACAAGCCAACAGGCTGCGGATTGGTCCGCCCGGCCCCACCGGAGGCGACATGCACGACAAAGCAGAGATAACGGACAGCCACTGTCATCTGGACTTCCCCGATTTCGCCGATTTCGCCGATTTCGCCGATGAGCTTGCCCAGGTGATCGCGCGGGCACAACAGGCCGGGGTGACGCGGATGGTGACGATCTGCACCCGCCTTGCCAATGAGCCCCAGGTGCGCGAAATCGCCGAAAAGTTTGCGCCGGTCTACTATGCGGCGGCGACCCACCCGATGAGCGTGGCAAAAGAACCGATGGCCAGGGTCGAAGACCTTGTTGCCCTGGCCCGCCACCCCAAGTTTGTCGGCATAGGCGAAACCGGGCTGGACTATCATTATACCGCCGACACCAAGGCCGCGCAGACCGAAAGCCTGCTGGTCCATATCGAGGCGGCGCGGCAAACCGACCTGCCGTTGATCATACACGCGCGCGACGCCGATCAGGACATGGCAGACATCCTTGAACGCGAACACCGGGCGGGCGCGTTCAGCTGCGTCATGCACTGCTTTTCATCCGGGCGAGAACTTGCCGAACGCACGCTTGGGCTGGGCTTTTACCTGTCGATGTCGGGCATTGCCGCATTTCCCAGATCGGCCGAGCTGCGCGCGATCTTCGCGGATGCGCCGGTTGAAAGAATACTGGTTGAAACCGACGCCCCCTACCTGGCCCCGCCGCCGCACCGGGGCCGCAGGAATGAGCCGGCCTTCACGGTCCACACCGCCCAGGTGGGCGCCGAGTTGTTCGGCATGGACTATTCTGATTTTGCTGCGCGCACGCAGGCAAACTTCGAGCGGCTTTTTCGCAAGGCCGCCAACCCGGCAGGGCCGGCCTGATGGCGCGCCTGCGCTTCACCATACTGGGGTGCGGATCATCCGGCGGCGTTCCGCGCTTGGGTGGTCAGTGGGGCGCGTGCGACCCGGAAAACCCCAGGAACCACCGCCTGAGGTGCTCTTTGCTTGTCGAGCAGTTCGGGCAACAGGGCGTCACCCGGGTGCTGATCGACACGTCCCCCGATCTGCGCGCCCAATTGCTGGCAGCACAGGTGGGCCTGCTTGATGCGGTGGCCTACACCCATTCCCATGCCGACCACATGCACGGGATCGATGACCTCAGAATGGTTGTCTTCAATCGCGGCAGCCGGCTGCCGGTCTGGGCAGACGGGCCGACCCAGGATGCCTTGCTGTCGCGGTTTGGCTATGCCTTCGTGCAGCCCGCCGGCTCGCCCTACCCGCCCATTCTGGACCTGAACACAATCGAAGGCGACATCGAGATCGATGGCGCAGGCGGCACCATCCTGTTGCGACCGTTCGACGTGCAGCACGGTGCCATGGGCGCGTTGGGTTTTCGGATTGGCAATACCGCCTACCTGCCGGACGTCTCGGACATCCCTGACAGCGCACTGGAAATCCTGTCGGGTCTGGAGTGCTGGATACTGGATGCACTGCGCCGTGACCCGCACCCGACGCACTTTCACCTGGCGCGGTCGCTGGAGTGGATTGACCGGATGAAACCCGACCGCGCGGTTCTGACCAACCTGCACAACGATCTGGACTACAATGCCCTGAGCGCCGAGACACCCGACAACGTGACCCCGGCGCATGACGGACTGACCCTCGAATTCGAGAGCTGACGTGGCCGCGCTGCTGGATGTGATCCTGCCGGTGTTTCTGGTCATCGGGTTTGGATACACAGCTGCGCGGGGTCGGTTGTTTTCCCAAGATGCCGTCGCCGGACTGATGAATTTCGCCCAGAACTTCGCGGTTCCCTGCCTGTTGTTCCTTGCCATCTGGCGCATTGACCTTGCGGCGGATATCAACCTTGCGCTCATGCTCAGCTTTTATATCGGCGCTTTCGCCGGCTTTGCTTTTGCGTTTGCCGGCGCTCGCTGGCTGTTTCGCCGCTCGCTTCGCGACGCCATCGCCATCGGCTTTTGCGGCATGTTTTCCAATACGGTGCTGTTGGGCCTGCCAATAACCGAACGTGCCTATGGCGCCGACGCGCTGAACGCGAACTATGCGATCCTGTCCGTTCATGCCCTGATCATGTATGGCTTCGGCGTCACCGTGATGGAACTGGCCGGCGCCGGCAGCAATCGTCTGACAGGCGTATTGTTCAAGACCGCCGCGACCATGGCGCACAACCCCTTGCTGATCGGCATCATGCTGGGGTTTCTTTTCAACCTGACGGGCGCCCCGCTGCCAACCGTCGCGATTTCGGCGCTTGAAATGCTTTCCAGCGCGGCCCTTCCTGCGGCGCTGTTTGCCCTGGGCGGCGTCTTGTCGCGCTATCGGGCGGAAGGCGACAGGCTGGCGATCGGCTGGGTCGCCCTGGCTTCGCTTGTGGTTCATCCAACCGTGACATGGCTGCTTGGGACGATGGTTTTCAACCTCGAGGTTCCGGCGCTTCGATCGGCGGTTCTGACCGCCGCCATGGCGCCCGGGGTGAACACCTTTCTGTTTGCCAACATGTATGGCGCCGCCAAACGCGTGGCGGCATCCGGTGTTCTGCTCGGAACCGCTCTTTCGGTCATCACGGTCTGGATCTGGCTCATGATACTACCCTGACACGCGCCGCCGGGTCAGTGGGGAAAGAGCATCCCGGAAACGATGCTCGGCTCAATTCCGGCCACGATCAGCGACCGGCCGGCCATCACATAAAGTGAAACATCCGGTGCCAGCGCCCCAAGAACGGCGGACGCGGTCATGAACCGCTTCCCCGGCTTCCCAAAGACCGCGGCGCCAAGTATCAGATGTGCGGGCGTGTTCATTGTCGACCCTTTTTAATCACCCATCAGCCGGTTATTGCTCAACCATGGCTGGGAAGGGGCTGTATGGCCAAAGCGATCATGATCCAGGGGACGGGCTCGAACGTCGGCAAGTCCGTATTGGTGGCAGGGCTGGCGCGCGCGGCCCTGCGACGCGGCCTCAGTGTTGCACCTTTCAAGCCGCAAAACATGTCGAACAATGCGGCTGTCACCTGTGACGGCGGCGAAATCGGGCGTGCGCAGGCCTTGCAGGCCCGCGCCGCCGGTCGCGAGCCGGTGGTGGACATGAACCCGGTCCTGTTGAAGCCGGAAAGCGGGCGGCGGGCGCAGATCATCGTTCAGGGGCAGCGCCACGGCACCTTGCACGCGCGAGACTACGGACAGCAGAAGGCCCGGCTTCTGCCCAAGGTCATGGAAAGCTTCCGCCGTCTTGCGGAAACTGCCGACCTGATCATCGTGGAAGGCGCAGGCAGCCCGGCCGAAACCAACCTGCGCCACGGCGACATTGCCAACATGGGCTTTGCCGAGGCCGCAGGGGTGCCCGTCGTGCTTGTGGGTGACATCGACCGCGGTGGGGTGATTGCCCAGATCGTTGGCACACATGCGGTTCTGGCCCCGGACGACCGGGCACGCATTCGGGCATTCGTCGTCAACAAGTTCCGCGGTGACCCCCAGCTGTTCGCGGACGGCATGCAGGATATCGTGCGCCACACCAACTGGGCCGGGCTTGGCAGTCTGCCCTGGTTTGAAGATGCCTGGCGTCTGCCCGCAGAAGACGTGATGGACATCGCATCACGCCGTGGCGGCAGCTTCAAGATCGTGGTCCCCCGCCTTCGCCGAATCGCAAACTTCGACGATCTCGATCCGCTGGCCAGCGAACCTGGTGTCGATGTCGAGCTTGTCGACCCCGGACGCGCTCTGCCGGGCAACGCCGACCTGGTCCTGATCCCCGGCTCAAAGAGCACGATCTCCGACCTGGCCGATTTCCGGGCCAATGGCTGGGATATCGACCTGCGGGCACATGTGCGCCGCGGCGGGCATGTGCTTGGAATTTGCGGTGGCTACCAGATGCTTGGCCAGACCATCGCGGACCCCGACGGCATCGAGGGCCCGCCGACGACGGTCGAAGGTTTGGGAATCTTGCGGGTGTCGACAACGATGTCACCGCAAAAACGGCTGGCAGTGACCCGGGCCATGGACCTTCAAAGCCGCGAACCGGTGACGGGCTATGAAATACACTTGGGCGACACGACAGGCCCCGACTGCACTGAAACCTGGCTATCGGTCGATGGCCGCCCACATGGCGCAACAAGCCCCGACGGGCGCGTCCTGGGCTGCTATCTGCATGGCCTGTTCAGCGCCGACGGCTTTCGGCATGCGTTCCTCGGCCGACTTGGCGCGCAGGATCTGGGAAATCGCTATGATGATGGTGTCGAAGCTGCGCTCGACGATCTGGCCCGACACCTGGAAACTCATCTGGATATCGAGGCGCTGCTGCGGCTGGCCGCGCCGGTCTGACGCGCGCATTCCACCGCCTCGGGGCCAAGCCCCTAGTCTTCAGGATCGTAGCGTGCAATGGCGCGGTCGATTTCCAGACGCACCATGCGCCGGACGTTGCGCGTGATCGTTTCACCCAGCCGGCCGCGCAATTCTTCGCGCACGACATCCGAGATCATGTCGCGCAGGGCATCCAGATCAAGATAGACGTCATCATCTTCAACCAGTTCACCGCCCTTTTCGCCAGCCGTCTCGGGGGCCGGCAAAGACCTGTTGGCCGATGCGGGATCGGCAGGGGCCTGCAGGTTTCTGGACAAGAAAAACGGAGCGTCGGAATGGCTGAAAACCGGCTCTGACTGCGGCTCTGGCTGTGGCGCGGGATCGGGCCGTGCGACCGGCGGCTCCTTGGGTTTCTCAACAGAAGACCGCGCGGCCGGTTGCGGCGGTTTCGGGTTTTCGATGACTTCGAACAGGCGATGGCGCAAGGGTCTGAACGCGTCCGGCTCCGAGCCATCCGGCTCCCATTCGTCTTCGGCCTGGCCGACCGCCGCTTCGAGCTCTGCGATGCGCTCTTCCAGCGAAACATGCGCCTGCTCACGGGTGTTTTCGCCAGCGGCCTTGCCTTCGCGCCGTGCCTTCATCCGCCGAAGCTCTTCCTGCCAGGCCTGCTCCATCGCGATGAATTCGGCGGAGATCGGCGCATCCGCCCCGGACTCTTCGGATTGATCCGGCGCAATGCCGTCTTGCGGGTTGCCTTGTGCCTGGGGCGCGGCGGGTTTGCGCAGATGTGCGGAGCCCTCCACAACCATCAGGGCGGGCGTCAGCACCAACCGGTCTGCCGGAGGATGGGGATCGGGCTTTGCGGCGACCGTTTCAGAGACCAGCTCACGGATCGAGGACAAGACATCGTCCATTTCCACATTCGTCTTGCGTTCTGACATTACCGTCACTCTGCCCCGCGTTGGTATCCAGTTATTTGGCCGCTTTCTGCTCAATCAGTCGCGGAATAATCAATTCTTGCCCAGGCTTTGCAACAGGCTGTCCAGTCGCCGCCCCTGCGGGCTGACCTGCTGGACAGGTGCTTTCCTGACGGCATTGTAATAAGCCGCCGGATCATATTCAACGATTCCAAGTCCGAGGTGCTCGACCGTCAACAGACCCATCGAAGCAAGCAAATTGTATATCGCGGTGTAACGGTCGGCCTGGGCAGTCAGCCGGGAGGCCTCGGCATCCTGCAATTCCTGTTCGGCGTTCAGAACATCCAGCGTTGTTCGCGCACCAAGCTCTGCCTCTTTCCTCACGCCGCGCAAGGCAACGCGCGCGGCCCGAATCTGCTGGTCAGTGGCCGAAAGCCCGGCATCGGCAACCGAGACCCGGGCCCAGGCAGAGCCGACATTCTGCTCGACGGCAACGCTCACCATGTGCAATGCAGCGCGCGCGGCATCACGCTGAGCAGCTGATTTTCGGGCCGCAGCGGCCAGAGCACCGCCTTGATATATTGGCCCGGACAGCGAAATTCCGACCGATGAGACGTCATTTCCATCCTCATCGACAGTCAGGTTGGCGTTGCCCGAAAGCGTCGGCAACACTGCCGCTTTCGACAGCGCGACATTCAGATCCGCCACCGCGACCGACCGGCGGGCCTGTGCCAGATCGGGATGCGTCTGGCGCGCGATGGCGATGGCGGCCTCAAGCGTGCGCGGCAGCTTTGGCGGGGCGGGCAGCGCTGCCAATTGATCCGGGTAGTGCCCGATGGCCGCGCGGTAGTCTTCCCTGGCAACGGCAAGCGTTCCGCGCGCAGAGGCAAGGGCGGCCTTGCTGGCGGCCAATCGAGCCTCGGCCAGGGCGACATCGGTGCGCGTGATCTGGCCGACTTCAAACCGGTCGCGCGCTGCTTCAAGCTCCTGCTCGATCAGGCCAAGGGTCTTGCGCCGCAGCGACACCACGGCCATTTCGCGTTTCATCGTCGCGTAGGCCGCAACGGCGCGCAACAGCACGTTCTGCTCGACACCGACCAGCGCCTCACGCAGCGACAGGACGTTTTCACGCGCCAGTTCGACGCGCAGGTTGGAGCGCCCGAAATCATAGAGAACCATGGAGGCGGACAAATTGAGGTTTGACGACGTCGTTTCGGTTACCGACGAATAGTCTGAACGCAGGACATAATTGAGCACCGGGCGCAGCCGGGCGACGGCCAACGCCACATCTTCATCGGCCGCGCGTAGCAGGGCGCGGTTCTGTTCCAGCAAACCGGAGTTCTTGTAGGCGGATGCAAAAGCATCCCCCAGCGTTTCCGCCGTAGCCGACCCGGCTGCCAGGCAAAGAAAAATCGCCAGCCCCGCACCCGCCTTTTGCACCACTCGCCTCAACACAAATACGCTCCTCTCGCGCCGGACCGACCCGCAACATGCAGGTCAGAGAACAAACTTCTGCGGCGCTTCGAACCCCGGCAAGACCGGTGCGCCTGCATTGAACGCATAGCGCCAGGACATCGTTCCGTCCAACTTATACCCGATACGGCAAACGCCAAGCGTCTTTTCCATGAAAATTGCAACCAGCCGGCCGCCTTCTTTCAACTGATCCACAAGCGCCTGCGGAACATGCCCGACGCCGCCCTCGATGATGATTGCGTCATAGGGTCCGTGCTTGGGCGCGCCCTCATGCAACGGTCCAACGATGACAGCGACGTTGTCCGCGCCATGTTCCCCCAGCAATCGCTCGGCCTCGGCGGCCAGTTCTTCATTTTCTTCCAGCGCGACAACGGCTTCGGCCAGTCTTGCAATCACGGCGCTGGAATAGCCCAGCCCGGCCGCCACATCGAGCACCAGTTCATCGGGCTGTATGTCCAGTTCTTCGAGCATTTTTGCAAATGTCCGTGGCTCAAGCAAAACACGTCCACCGCCAAGATCGATATTCTCGCCGGCATAGGCCGCTTCACGCTTGCTGTCCGGCACAAACGCCTCTCGGGGCACCTCGAGCATGGCCTTGATGATCGGATATTTCGTAACATCGGACGGACGCACCTGGGTGTCGACCATCGTGTTTCTGCGGGCAACGTAATCGGCCATGTATGGTCTCTTGGTTTCTGGTCAGCTCCGGGCGGTTTTGGCACAGAAAATCCGCGGCGGCAACATTGCTGAATCTCGGCAATGGATGCTTGCGTGACCTCGGTCCTTATAATAAACAGCCCGAGGCTTCGGCGAGTTGGCGGAGTGGTTACGCAGCGGATTGCAAATCCGTGTACACCGGTTCGATTCCGGTACTCGCCTCCAGCCCCCGGGCCAGACAAGCCTCGGTCGGCCCCGCGCGCCTGCCGGGCGCCACTGCCCACCAGG
>JALSJL010000468.1 GCA_026989405.1 Marinosulfonomonas sp.
AACGACAAGCTCGTGATCCTGGGCGGGGTGATGGGCGGAACCGCTCTGGATGTCGATGGTGTGAAAGCCGTCGCCAAGATGCCGTCGCGTGATGAGCTTATCGCTCAGATCGCGTCGATGCTTGGCGCACCTGCTTCCAGCATCGCCGGGGCGATTGGCGCACCTGCTTCGAACATCGCGAGCGTCCTGTCCACGATCGAGGACAGGGCGGCTGCATGAGCCGACTGAACGATCTGCGTGACGCATGAAGCTGTCGCGTTGGAACACATCGAAACGAACGGAAAAGTAAAATGGCTGATCTGAAAAAACTTGCTGAAGAGATCGTGGGTCTGACCCTTCTCGAAGCCCAGGAACTGAAAACCATCCTCAAGGACGAATACGGCATCGAGCCCGCCGCGGGCGGTGCTGTGGTCATGGCGGCAGGCGGCGGCGACGCCGGTGGCGCTGCGGCCGAGGAAAAGACCGAGTTTGACGTCGTTCTCAAGAACGCCGGCGCTTCCAAGATCAACGTGATCAAGGAAGTCCGCACCATCACCGGTCTTGGCCTGAAAGAAGCCAAGGACCTGGTCGAAGCCGGCGGCAAGATCAAGGAAGGCGTCTCGAAAGAGGAAGCCGAAGAAGTCAAGGCCAAGCTGGAAGCAGCTGGCGCCGAGGTCGAACTGGCCTGAGGCAGCGGGCCTTCCGGGGCCTGAAAAACAAGGCTGGGCGCGGAAATCCGTGCCCGGCCGAACCTGTCTTTACGAGGGGCCCGGTCGCGGGCCGTTCCTGAAGAGAGGTTTTCGGATCGGGAGCGCGCCGGTGGGACGGCGCGCGGGAATGGACCGAAGGCAACTCGTTTCGAGGGTGCATCGCCGTGGCCCCGGCGGCTGGTGGACCTGCGAAAATGAAAGGTGAATACGAGCATGGCAACGCCTTATCTCGGCCAGAAGCGTCTCCGCAAATACTACGGCAAAATCCGCGAAGTGCTGGAAATGCCCAACCTCATCGAGGTTCAGAAATCCTCCTACGACCTGTTCCTGAATTCCGGTGAAGCGTCCACGCCCACCGATGGCGAAGGCATTCAGGGCGTGTTCCAGTCGGTGTTCCCGATCAAGGATTTCAACGAGACGGCCGTTCTCGAGTTCTCCAGGTATGAACTCGAAAAGCCGAAATACGATGTCGAGGAATGTCAGCAACGCGACATGACCTATGGCGCGCCGCTCAAGGTGACGCTGCGCCTCATCGTGTTCGATATTGACGAAGATACCGGCGCCAAGTCGGTCAAGGACATCAAGGAGCAGGACGTGTTCATGGGGGACATGCCGCTGATGACCCCGAACGGCACCTTCATCGTGAACGGCACCGAGCGCGTCATCGTTTCCCAGATGCACCGCTCGCCCGGCGTGTTCTACGACCACGACAAGGGCAAGACGCACAGCTCGGGCAAGCTGTTGTTCGCCTGCCGGATCATTCCCTACCGCGGCTCCTGGCTCGACTTTGAATTCGACGCCAAGGATCTCGTGTTCGCCCGCATCGACCGGCGCCGCAAGCTGCCGGTGACGACCCTGCTCTATGCCCTGGGCATGGACCAGGAAGCGATCATGGATGCGTATTACGATACCGTCCAGTTCAAGCTGAAGAAGAACAAGGGCTGGGTGACGAAATTCTTCCCCGAACGCCTGCGTGGCACCCGCCCCGAGTTCGACCTGATCGACGCCAAGACCGGCGAAGTGATTGCCGAGGCCGGCAAGAAGGTGACGCCGCGCGCGGTCAAGAAGCTGATCGACGAGGGCAAGGTCAAGGAAATCCTTGTTCCTTTCGACTACATCATCGGCCGCTTTGTCGCCAAGGACATCATCAACGAGGAAACCGGCGCGATCTATGTCGAGGCCGGCGATGAACTGACCTGGGAGCTGGACAAGGACGGCGAAGTCATCGGCGGCAGCCTGAAAGAGCTGCTGGACGCGGGCATCACCGACATTCCGGTGCTCGATATCGACGGTGTGAACGTCGGCCCCTACATCCGCAACACGATGGCCGCCGACAAGAACATGAACCGCGAAACCGCGCTCATGGACATCTACCGCGTCATGCGCCCGGGCGAGCCGCCCACCGTTGACGCCGCCTCGGCGCTGTTTGACACGCTGTTCTTCGACCCCGAACGCTACGACCTGTCGGCTGTTGGCCGGGTCAAGATGAACATGCGCCTGAACCTCGATGCCCCCGACACGCTGCGCATCCTGCGCAAGGAAGACATCGTGGCCTGCGTCAAGGGCCTCGTGGACCTGCGCGACGGCAAGGGCGACATCGACGACATCGACCACCTGGGCAACCGCCGGGTGCGCTCGGTGGGCGAGCTGATGGAAAACCAGTATCGCGTCGGCCTCCTGCGCATGGAGCGCGCCATCAAGGAGCGCATGTCCAGCGTCGAGATCGACACGGTCATGCCGCAGGATCTGATCAACGCCAAACCGGCCGCCGCCGCGGTGCGCGAGTTCTTCGGCTCCAGCCAGCTGTCGCAGTTCATGGACCAGACCAACCCGCTGTCCGAAGTGACGCACAAACGCCGCCTGTCGGCGCTGGGGCCGGGCGGTCTGACCCGCGAACGCGCGGGCTTCGAGGTGCGCGACGTGCACCCGACCCACTATGGCCGGATGTGCCCGATCGAAACGCCCGAGGGGCCGAACATCGGCCTGATCAACTCGCTGGCGACCTATGCCCGGGTTAACAAGTATGGCTTCATCGAGACGCCGTATCGCAAGGTCGAGAACGCCACCGTGACGGATGAAGTGCACTACATGTCCGCCACCGAGGAAATGCGCCACACGATCGCCCAGGCCAACGCGCATCTCGATGCAAAGGGCCGGTTCGAAAATGAACTGGTCTCGACCCGGAAATCCGGGGAATACACCCTGGCGCCGCGCGACAGCGTGGACCTGATCGACGTGTCGCCCAAGCAGCTGGTTTCGGTTGCCGCCTCGCTCATTCCGTTCCTGGAAAACGACGACGCCAACCGCGCGCTGATGGGGTCGAACATGCAGCGTCAGGCCGTGCCGCTTCTGCAGGCCGAGGCCCCGCTTGTGGGCACCGGCATCGAAAGCGTCGTGGCCCGCGACAGCGGCGCCTCGATCATGGCCAGACGCGCCGGCGTCATCGACCAGGTCGATGCGGAACGTATCGTTGTGCGCGCCACCGAAGATCTCGAGCCGGGCGATCCCGGCGTCGACATCTACCGGCTGCGCAAGTTTCAGCGGTCGAACCAGAACACCTGCATCAACCAGCGTCCGCTGGTGAAGGTCGGCGCAAGGGTCACCAAGGGCGAAGTGCTGGCCGACGGCCCGTCCACCGACCTTGGCGAACTGGCGCTCGGCAAGAACGTGGTCGTCGCCTTCATGCCCTGGAACGGCTACAACTACGAAGACTCGATCCTGATTTCCGAGCGTATCGTGCGCGACGACGTCTTCACCTCGATCCACATCGAGGAGTTCGAGTGCGTCGCCCGCGACACCAAGCTCGGCAAGGAGGAGGTCACCCGCGACATCCCCAACGTCGGCGAGGAAGCGCTGCGCAACCTCGACGAGGCGGGCATCGTCTACATCGGCGCCGAAGTGGGGCCGGGCGATATCCTGGTCGGCAAGATCACCCCCAAGGGCGAAAGCCCGATGACGCCGGAAGAAAAACTTCTGCGCGCCATCTTCGGTGAAAAGGCCTCTGACGTGCGCGACACCAGCCTGCGCGTCAAGCCGGGTGATTTCGGCACCGTGGTCGAAGTGCGCGTGTTCAACCGCCACGGGGTGGAAAAAGACGAACGCGCGCTGCAGATCGAGCGCGAAGAGGTCGAAAGCCTCGCGCGTGACCGCGACGACGAGATGGCGATCCTCGAGCGCAACATCTATGCGCGTCTCAAGGGCATGATCCTTGGCAAGACGGCGGTGAAGGGCCCGAAAGGCGTGAAGCCGAAGTCGAAGATCACCGAGGAGCTTCTGGAAAGCCTCAGCCGCGGCCAGTGGTGGCAGCTGGCTCTGGCCGATGACAAGGAGGCCGCCGAGGTCGAGGCGCTGAACGAGCAGTATGAAATCCAGAAGCGCGCGCTTGAGCACCGGTTCGAGGACAAGGTCGAAAAGGTCCGCCGTGGCGACGACCTGCCGCCGGGCGTGATGAAGATGGTCAAGGTTTTCGTGGCGGTGAAGCGCAAGCTGCAGCCGGGCGACAAGATGGCCGGGCGCCACGGCAACAAGGGCGTGATTTCCAAGGTCGTGCCGATGGAAGACATGCCGTTCCTTGCCGACGGCACCCCGGTTGACTTCGTGCTGAACCCGCTTGGCGTGCCCTCGCGGATGAACGTCGGCCAGATCCTTGAAACCCACATGGGCTGGGCCTCGCGCGGGCTGGGTCAGCAGATCGACGAAGCCCTGCAGGCCTATCGTCGCTCGGGTGACATGACGCCTGTGCAGGATGCAATGAAGATCGCCTATGGCGAAGACGGCTGGGAAGCCGGCATCAAGGACATGGACGAGGATCAGCTGATCGAGGTTGCCTCGAACGTCACCCACGGCGTGCCGATCGCGACGCCGGTTTTCGATGGCGCCAAGGAAGAGGACATCAACGATGCCCTGACACGCGCCGGTTTCGAAACCAACGCCCAGTCGATCCTGTTTGACGGGCGCACCGGTGAGCAGTTCTCGCGCCCGGTCACCGTTGGCGTCAAGTATCTTCTGAAACTGCACCACCTTGTCGACGACAAGATCCACGCGCGTTCCACCGGGCCTTACAGCCTTGTCACGCAACAGCCGCTGGGGGGCAAAGCCCAGTTCGGCGGTCAGCGTTTCGGGGAAATGGAAGTCTGGGCACTGGAAGCCTACGGCGCAGCCTACACGCTGCAGGAAATGCTTACCGTCAAGTCGGACGACGTGGCGGGCCGGACGAAAGTCTACGAAAGCATCGTCAAGGGCGAAGACAACTTCGAGGCCGGCGTGCCCGAAAGCTTCAACGTGCTGGTGAAAGAAGTCCGGGGCCTCGGCCTCAACATGGAACTCCTGGATACGGAGCCGGAAGAGTAGGGGGCGCGCGTCGCCCCCACCACCTTTCCCTCCCCCCCTTTTAAGGAACACGAAATGAACCAGGAACTGACAGCAAACCCGTTCAACCCGCTCACCCCGCCCAAGACCTTTGACGAGATCAAGATCTCGCTGGCCTCTCCCGAGCGGATCCTGAGCTGGTCCTTCGGTGAGATCAAGAAGCCCGAGACCATCAACTACCGCACGTTCAAACCGGAACGCGACGGGTTGTTTTGCGCCCGTATCTTTGGCCCGGTGAAAGACTACGAATGTCTCTGCGGCAAATACAAACGCATGAAATACCGCGGTGTGGTCTGCGAAAAATGCGGCGTCGAGGTCACCTTGCAGAAGGTGCGCCGCGAGCGCATGGGTCACATCGACCTGGCCGCCCCCGTCGCCCATATCTGGTTCCTCAAGTCGCTGCCCTCGCGCATCGGCCTGATGCTGGACATGACGCTGCGCGACCTGGAACGCATCCTGTATTTCGAGAACTACGTCGTGATCGAACCGGGCCTGACTGACCTCAACTACGGCCAGCTGATGACCGAAGAAGAGTTCATGGATGCCGAAGACGCCTATGGCGGCGACGCCTTCACCGCCAATATCGGCGCCGAAGCGATCCGCGAAATGCTCGCGGCCATCGACCTTGAAAGCCTGGCCGAGCAGTTGCGCGAAGACCTGAAAGAGGCCACCGGCGAACTCAAGCCCAAGAAGATCATCAAGCGGCTGAAGATCGTCGAAAGCTTCCTGGAAAGCGGCAACCGCCCCGAGTGGATGGTGATGACCGTGATCCCTGTGATCCCGCCCGAGTTGCGCCCGCTGGTGCCGCTGGATGGCGGCCGCTTCGCGACGTCGGACCTCAACGACCTGTATCGCCGGGTGATCAACCGCAACAACCGCCTCAAGCGGCTGATCGAGCTGCGCGCGCCCGACATCATCGTGCGCAACGAAAAGCGCATGCTGCAGGAATCGGTCGATGCGCTGTTTGACAACGGCCGGCGCGGCCGCGTCATCACCGGTGCCAACAAGCGTCCGCTGAAATCGCTTTCCGACATGCTCAAGGGCAAGCAGGGCCGCTTCCGCCAGAACCTGCTCGGCAAGCGCGTCGACTTCTCGGGTCGCTCGGTCATCGTGACCGGGCCGGAACTGAAACTGCACCAGTGCGGCCTGCCGAAAAAGATGGCGCTCGAACTGTTCAAGCCGTTCATCTATTCGCGCCTTGAGGCCAAGGGCCTGTCGTCTACCGTGAAACAGGCCAAGAAACTGGTCGAAAAGGAACGCCCCGAGGTCTGGGACATCCTGGACGAGGTGATCCGCGAACACCCGGTCATGCTGAACCGTGCGCCGACGCTGCACCGGCTTGGCATCCAGGCGTTCGAGCCGGTCCTGATCGAAGGCAAGGCGATCCAGCTTCACCCGCTGGTCTGTTCGGCCTTCAACGCCGACTTCGACGGCGACCAGATGGCCGTCCACGTTCCGCTGAGCCTCGAGGCCCAGCTGGAAGCGCGCGTGTTGATGATGTCGACAAACAACGTGCTGTCGCCGGCCAACGGCGCGCCGATCATCGTGCCGTCGCAGGACATGATCCTGGGCCTTTATTATGTGACGCTTGAGCGTCAGGGGATGAAGGGCGAAGGCATGATGTTTGCCGATGTCGATGAAGTCATTCATGCGCTCGACACCGGAGAGGTTCATCTGCACGCCAGGATCACGGCCCGCATTCCGCAGATCGATGAAGAAGGCAATGAGGTTCTCAAGCGGTTTGAAACGACTCCGGGGCGTCTCAAGCTGGGGGCGCTGCTGCCGCTGAATGCCAAGGCGCCGTTTGATCTGGTCAACCGGCAACTGCGCAAGAAGGAAGTGCAGGAGATCATCGATACGGTGTATCGTTACTGCGGCCAGAAAGAGAGCGTGATCTTCTGTGACCAGATCATGACCGTCGGTTTCCGCGAGGCCTTCAAGGCCGGGATTTCCTTTGGCAAGGACGACATGGTCGTGCCGGAAAACAAGTGGGACATCGTCGATGAAACCCGCAAGCTGGTGAAGGAATTCGAACAGCAGTACATGGACGGCCTGATCACCCAGGGCGAGAAATACAACAAGGTCGTCGATGCCTGGTCAAAGTGTAACGACCGGGTCACCGAAGCCATGATGAGCACCATTTCAACCCCGAAGTTCGATGAAAACGGCGCCGAGCAGGAACCCAATTCGGTCTACATGATGGCCCACTCGGGCGCCCGTGGTTCCGTCACCCAGATGAAACAGCTGGGCGGCATGCGCGGGCTGATGGCCAAGCCCTCGGGCGAGATCATCGAAACCCCGATCATCTCGAACTTCAAGGAAGGCCTGACGGTTCTCGAGTACTTCAACTCGACCCACGGCGCCCGCAAGGGCCTGTCGGACACGGCGCTCAAGACCGCCAACTCGGGCTACCTGACGCGCCGCCTTGTCGACGTCGCACAGGACTGCATCGTGCGCATGCACGACTGCGGCACCGACAGGTCGATCACGGCGCAGGCCGCCGTCAATGACGGCGAGATTGTCTCGTCCCTGTCGGAACGCATCCTGGGCCGGGTCGCGGCCGAGGACATCCTGCGCCCCGGCACCGACGAGGTGATCGTCTCGCGCGGCGAACTGATCGACGAGCGCAAGGCCGATGAGGTCGAGGCCGCCGATCTGGCCAGCGTGCGCATCCGCTCACCGCTGACCTGCGAGGCCGAAGAAGGCGTCTGCGCCATGTGCTACGGGCGCGACCTCGCGCGCGGCACGATCGTCAACTCGGGCGAAGCGGTCGGCATCATTGCGGCGCAGTCGATCGGCGAGCCGGGGACACAGCTGACAATGCGGACCTTCCACATTGGCGGCGTGGCCCAGGGTG
Organism: Marinosulfonomonas sp.; assembly: GCA_026989405.1. Classification (GTDB taxonomy): domain Bacteria; phylum Pseudomonadota; class Alphaproteobacteria; order Rhodobacterales; family Rhodobacteraceae; genus JAJRUE01. Next base: position 7,915 of record JALSJL010000468.1, read on the forward strand.
GCCAGCAATCGTTCCTCGAAGCCAGCCAGGCCGGCACCGTGAAGTTCGAGAACGAAAACGTTCTCGAGAACGCGGCTGGCGACGTGGTGGTGATGGGCCGCAACATGAAGCTGCTGATCATCGACGAGAACGGCCAGCAACGCGCGAGCCACAAGCTGACCTACGGCTCCAAGCTGCACGTCAAGGATGGCGACAAGGTCGAGCGCGGCGACAAGCTGTTCGAGTGGGATCCCTACACGCTTCCGATCATCGCCGAAAAGGGCGGCATCGTGAAATATGTCGACCTTGTGAGCGGCGTGGTCGTGCGCGAAGAGACCGACGAAGCCACCGGCATGGTGCAGAAGATCGTGACCGATTGGCGCACCGCGCCGAAAGGCAACGAACTGAAGCCCGAAATCATCATCGTCGACAAGGATGGCGAGCCGGTGCGCAATGCAGCGGGCACCCCGCTGACCTATCCGATGTCGGTCGATGCGGTTCTGTCGGTCGAAGACGGTCAGGAGATCAAGGCCGGCGACGTGATCGCGCGCATCCCGCGCGAAGGTGCCAAGACCAAGGACATCACCGGCGGTCTGCCGCGGGTGGCCGAACTGTTCGAGGCGCGCCGTCCGAAAGACCATGCGATCATCGCCGAGATTGACGGCTACGTGAAGTTCGGGCGCGACTACAAGAACAAGCGCCGGATCTCGATCGAGCCGGCCGACGACAGTCTGGAGCCGGTGGAATACATGGTGCCCAAGGGCAAGCATATTCCGGTGGCCGAGGGTGATTTCGTCCAGAAGGGTGACTACATCATGGACGGCAACCCGGCGCCGCATGACATCCTGCGCATTCTCGGGGTGGAAACGCTTGCCAACTACATGATCGACGAAGTGCAGGACGTCTACCGCCTGCAGGGCGTGAAGATCAACGACAAGCACATCGAGGTGATCGTGCGCCAGATGCTCCAGAAATGGGAGATCACCGACAGCGGCGAGACCACGCTGCTGAAGGGCGAGCATGTGGACAAGGCCGAGTTTGACGCGGCCAACGAAAAGGCGGCTGCCAAGGGCCTGAAGCCGGCCAAGGGGGCGCCGATCCTGCTCGGGATCACCA
>JALSJL010000469.1 GCA_026989405.1 Marinosulfonomonas sp.
GGCGGCCACGGCGACACGATGGTTCCGCTCACCCGCTATTCGGCGGTCGGCGGCATCCCGTTGCCCGATCTTGTCGACATGGGCTGGACGACGCAGGAAAAACTGGATGCCATCGTCCAGCGCACCCGCGACGGTGGCGCCGAGATCGTCGGGCTGCTGAAAACCGGCTCGGCGTTTTACGCTCCGGCCACCGCGGCCATTGAAATGGCCACCGCCTACCTGAAGGACCAGAAGCGCCTGCTGCCCTGTGCCGCCTGGGTTGACGGGGCGCTTGGGCTCAAGGGCCTGTATGTCGGCGTTCCGACCGTGATCGGCGCCGGCGGCATCGAACGCGTGGTCGACATCAAGCTCAACAAGGACGAGCAGGCGATGTTCGACAAGTCGGTTGACGCCGTGAAGGGCCTTGTCGAGGCCTGCCGGGGGATCGACGAGACACTGGGTTAGGCCCGGCGCACCTTGCATTCTCTTTGACAGCATCCCACAAGCGGGATGCTGTTTCAGTTTTGCGAGGTCTGCATGCGTATTCCATCCCTGATCATCCTGGCCACCACGGCCGCCTGGACCACCACGGCCACCGCCGGATCATCCGAAATGATCGCCGAACTCGGGCTCGAGGCAACCCAGGCGCGCCTGGCCAGCCAGCCCGCCACCACGGCCAGCGACCAGTTGGCCCTTGGCGCCGTCCGTTTCCTGCGCGGCATTGAAAAAACGCTGCAGACCCGTTGGCAGCACAACGCCAGCATCGACGATTTCGGGCTGCCCGTCCTGCGGCTGCCGTTTTCACCCAATCCCGACCCGAAACCGTTCGAAGCCAGCCTGATCGCCGGCCTGTTCGAAGAACTGGACCGTGACATGCAGGCCAGCCGCGACGCGCTTTCCCTGGTCGGCGACGACATGGGCGCCGCACTCGAACTGGATTTGCGCGACATCTGGTTCGATGTGAACATGAACGGCAACCGCGACGAAGGCGAAGACCTCATGGTCATCGGGGCCAACATGCTTCTGCCCGGGCGCGGTCTTGCCAATGACGCCGGCTTGCCCGTGTCGCTTGCGGTCCGCTTCGACCGGGCCGACGTCGATTGGCTCGTCGCCTATACCCGGCTCCTGTCCGGGTTTTCGGAACTTGTCCTGGCTTTCGACCCGACCGAACCGATTGAAACCGTCCTGTCGGCGCATGAAAGAATGGCCGCGATCATGGGCGACACGCAGCCCGGCAATGCCATGAACTTCCAGTTCGGCAACTGGGTCGACATTTTCGCGATGGTCTACGGCTCGCTGAACAAGACGCCGGATGTCACGCACCTGGCCGCAGCGCGCGATCACTGGCTTGCCATGATCGATGCCAACCGCCGGTTCTGGACGCTGGTCGCCCTTGAAACCGACAATGACCGCGAATGGATCCCGAATGACAGCCAGGACGCCGCGCTCGGGTTCGAACTGCTGCCGGGCACCGGCGCAAGCTGGCTTTCGGTTCTTGAAGACGGTGAAAAGGTGCTGAACGGCGAACTTCTGGTCTCGTTCTGGCGAATTTCCCCGGCGGGCGGCGTCAACGTGAAACGGCTGTTCGATGACCCGCCGGCCGTCGATATTGTCGGCTGGGTCCAGGGCTGGGGGCTGGTGGACTACATGGAACGCGGCCCGACCATTTCAGCCGACAATCTGCGCCAGTTTGATGCTCTGGTCTCGGGCAATACCGGACTCATGGCTTTTCTGTTGAACTGATCGGGGCGCCAATCGCAAGTTCGGCATTATGTGATCACACTATTTGAAGGTGTGATCACAAATCGTCTTTTTCCGGGCCAGTTTGTCTTTCGGGCCATGAAAACCATTCCTTCATGCCTTTCGTGTGTGCAATGGGGGTTCCAGACGCACCAGCATGAAGGCGATTCCATGAATATCCATGAGTATCAGGCAAAGGCCCTGTTGCGCGACTACGGCGCACCGGTTCTGGACGGGCGCGTGGTTCTGCGCGCCGAGGAAGCCAAGACCGCAGCCGGCCAGCTTGACGGGCCGGTCTGGGTGGTCAAGGCCCAGATCCACGCAGGCGGGCGTGGCAAGGGCCACTTCAAAGAGGCCGACGCCGGCGAAAAGGGTGGCGTGCGCATTGCCCGTTCGGTCGAGGAAGCCGCCGAAGAAGCAGCCCGCATGCTGGGTCGCACGCTTGTCACCAAGCAGACCGGCCCGAAAGGCAAACAGGTCAACCGCGTCTACATCGAAGACGGCGCCAACATCGCGCGCGAATTCTACCTGGCCCTGCTGGTCGACCGGCAGACCAGCCGGGTGTCGTTTGTGTCCTCGACCGAGGGCGGCATGGACATCGAAGAGGTCGCCGCCGCAACCCCCGAGAAAATCCTGAGCTTCAGCGTCGATCCGGCCACGGGCTACCAGGGTTTCCACGGCCGTCGCATCGCCTTCGCGCTCGGCCTCGAGGGCCGGCAGGTCAAACAATGCGTGGCGCTGATGGGCAAACTCTACCGGCTCTTTGTCGAGAAAGACGTCGAGATGCTGGAAATCAACCCGCTGGTGCTGACCGCCGAGGGCGACCTGCTCTGCCTCGACGCCAAGATGGGCTTTGACGACAACGCCATTTACCGCCACCCCGACATCGCCGCCCTGCGCGACGAAAGCGAAGAAGACCCGAAGGAACTGGCCGCCTCGAAATTTGACCTGAACTACATCTCGCTCGATGGCGAAATCGGCTGCATGGTCAACGGCGCCGGGCTTGCGATGGCGACCATGGACATCATCAAGCTCTACGGCTCGTCGCCCGCCAACTTTCTTGACGTGGGCGGCGGCGCCACCAAGGAAAAAGTGACGGAGGCGTTCAAGATCATCACGTCGGACCCCAACGTCAAGGGCATCCTTGTCAACATCTTCGGCGGCATCATGCGCTGTGACGTGATCGCCGAGGGCGTCGTCGCGGCCGTCAAGGAGGTTGGCCTCAAGGTGCCGCTGGTCGTGCGCCTGGAAGGCACCAACGTCGAAAAGGGCAAGGAGATCATTCGCAACTCGGGCCTCAACGTCATCGCGGCCGACGATCTGGCAGACGCCGCCAAAAAGATTGTCCAGGCCGTAAAGGCCGGCAAATGACCGGCACCGGCCAGACACACAAAAGAGGGCGCGCATGTTTACACCGCTGAAACCGCTTGCCCTCGCCGCCCTCGCGCTGGTCCCGGCCGGCACCCGGGCGCAGGACATGTTCGCCAGCCCCGAGACCACGGCGATCTTTGCCGTGAACCTGTGCATGTTCCCGTCGACGCAAGACATTCCCGCGCAGTTGTCCGGGGCCAGGTCCAGGGTGGCCGCCACCGGCCTGCCGGTGCTGTCCCAGACTGACGAAGCCGGCATGTATGGCAACCCGGCCGGTGTTTTCGTGGTGGTGACCAGGACAATCGACAGCCTGACCTGCCTGGTGCAGATCAAGCCCCCGCGCGGCGATTTCACGGCCTACAAGATCGTCGAAGCCGGGTTTGATGCGCAGTTCCGCGGCGGCTTCCCGGGCTACAAGGACAGCATTGATGATGATCCCTCACCCCATGTCGAAGGCCATGACTGGATCGTGCGCACGCCCGAAAATGACTCTGTCATCATCACGATCGACTGGGGGACAGAAGACGGGATCACCATCGCCGGAGTCCGAAAGAAAGAATATGACTAGCCCCAACCGGGCGACCCCGCCAAACAAATACGCAGGAGCCTGACATGGCCATTCTCATTGACGAAAATACCAAGGTGATCTGCCAGGGCTTCACCGGCAGCCAGGGCACGTTCCATTCGGAACAGGCCATCGAATACGGCACCAGGATGGTTGGCGGCGTGACGCCGGGCAAGGGCGGGCAGGAGCACTTGGGCCTGCCGGTCTTCAATTCGGTCCACGAGGCCGTCGCGAAGACACGGGCCGACGCCTCGGTGATCTATGTGCCGCCGCCCTTTGCCGCCGACAGCATACTGGAAGCGATCGACGCCGAGGTGCCGCTGGTCGTGGCCATCACCGAAGGGATTCCGGTGCTTGACATGATGCGCGTCAAACGTGCGCTGGAAGGGTCGAAGACCACGCTCATCGGCCCGAACTGCCCCGGCGTGATCACACCCGACGCCTGCAAGATCGGCATCATGCCGGGCCATATCCACAAGCGCGGCAGCGTCGGCGTGGTCAGCCGCTCGGGCACGCTGACCTACGAGGCGGTGAAACAGACCACCGATGTCGGACTGGGCCAGTCGACCTGCGTCGGCATCGGCGGCGACCCGATCAAGGGGACCGAGTTCATCGACGTGCTGGAATGGTTCCTTGGAGACGACGAAACCGAGAGCATCATCATGATCGGAGAAATCGGCGGCACCGCCGAGGAAGAGGCGGCGCAGTTTCTGATTGATGAGGCGAAGAAGGGCCGCAAGAAGCCGGTCGCGGGCTTCATTGCCGGTCTGACGGCCCCGCCGGGGCGGCGCATGGGCCATGCCGGTGCCATCGTCGCCGGCGGCAAGGGCGATGCCAAAAGCAAGATCGAGGCGATGAAATCCGCCGGCATCGTGGTTGCCGAAAGCCCGGCAGCACTGGGGCAGGCGGTGCTAGAGGCGATCGGATAGCGGAGGCGCAGGGTGCCCATCTTTCGACATGACCGCGCGTTGCACTATTTCGCGCATGTGCCCAAGGCAGGGGGCCGGTCCGTCGAGGACTACCTGCGCCGCCGCTTTGGCAGGCTTTCGATGATCGATGACGGCCACCACGACCGCAACCGCCGCAGCAACTGGCTGCGCACCACCCCGCAGCACGCAGCGGTGGCCGACATCGAAGTGCTGTTTCCCACGGAATGGTTCGCCTCGATATTTGCCGTCGTGCGCCACCCGATCGCCCGGCTGGTGTCCGCCTTCAACTTCCAATCCACGGTCTGGCGCCAGATTCCGGTCGGAATGAGCTTTGCCGAATGGTTCGACGAATACCGCGCGCTGTCGCGGGTCTACCCCTATTACTACGACAACCATCTGCGCCCGCAGGTCGATTTCGTCCCCGAAGGGGCGCGAATATTCCGCCTCGAAGACGGCATGGACGGGCTGACAGAATGGCTTGACGAGGTGACGGGTTCGACGGCACCCGACGTGAAGATCCCCCATGTCAACGCCTCGCGCCCGGTGCAAAGCGCCTATTATGAAACCGAACAACTGCCGCGGGATGCGCTCGGTGCCATAGCCGAATTCTACGCCGCGGATTTCGAACGCTTCGGCTACGCCCCCGATCCCGGGCGCGCATTCACCCTTTACATGCCCACCGGCCGTTACCCCACCGCCGAGGAACGTCGCCGCCTGCGCGGCCGCTCGCTCTGGGGCCGGCGGTTGTGGCGCCAGCTGGTGCAGCGCACCGGCCGACCGGTATTCATGTTCTGATGGCGGGAAAGATGATGACAAATGAGACTCACCGGGCCAGCTTCGCACCGGAAGCACCCGACGCAGCCAGCACCCGGAGGTGACACGATGACCGAACACTCCTCGAATAACCAGTTTCGCGCATCATCCTTCCTGCAAGGACAGAATGCCGCGTATATCGAGCAGCTCTACGCCCGTTACGCGAGCGACCCGTCGGCGGTGGACGAAAGCTGGCGCGCATATTTCCGCGAGCTTGGCGACAACCCGGTCGACGCCAGACGCGAGGCCGCCGGCGCTTCCTGGGCCCGCACCGACTGGCCCCCTGCCCCGGCCGATGACCTCACGGCCGCGCTCGATGGTCAATGGCCGCCCGAGCCGCACAAGGAGACCGAAGCGGCCGAACGGAAAATTCGCGCCAAGGCCGCCGAGCAAGGGGTCGAGCTGAACGACGAAGCGGTGCGTCGCGCGGTTCTCGACAGCATCCGCGCCCTGATGCTGATCCGGGCCTACCGTATCCGGGGCCATCTGGCCGCCGATCTCGATCCACTGGGCATGCGCAAGGCCAGCGACCACCCCGAGCTTGACCCGGCGAACTACGGCTTCACCGAGGCCGACATGGACCGGCCGATCTTCATCGACAACGTGCTGGGGCTGGAAATTGCCACCATGCGTCAGATCGTCGAGATCGTGAAACGCACCTATTGTGGCACCTTCGCGCTGCAGTACATGCATATTTCGGACCCCGAGCAGTCGGCCTGGCTGAAAGAACGGATCGAGGGCTACGGCAAGGAAATCCAGTTTACCCGCGAGGGCCGCAAGGCCATCCTGAAGAAACTGGTGGAAGCCGAGGGGTTCGAAAAATTCCTGCATGTCAAGTATATGGGCACCAAGCGGTTCGGCCTTGACGGTGCCGAAAGCCTGATCCCGGCGATGGAGCAGATCATCAAGCGCGGTGGCGCGCTGGGGGTGAAGGACATCATCATCGGCATGCCGCACCGCGGCCGGCTTTCGGTGCTGGCCAATGTGATGGGCAAGCCGTATCGCGCCATTTTCAATGAATTTCAGGGCGGCAGCTTCAAACCCGAAGACGTTGATGGCTCGGGCGATGTGAAATACCATCTTGGCGCGTCGTCCGATCGCGAGTTTGACGGCAACAAGGTGCACCTGTCGCTGACGGCCAATCCCAGCCACCTCGAAGCAGTCAACCCGGTCGTTCTGGGCAAGGCGCGCGCCAAGCAGGAACAGCAGAACGACACCGACCGCCATCACGTGCTGCCCCTGTTGCTGCATGGCGATGCGGCCTTTGCCGGGCAGGGCGTGGTTGCCGAATGCTTCGGCCTGTCGGGCCTGTCGGGCCACCGCACCGGCGGCACGATGCATATCGTCGTGAACAACCAGATCGGTTTCACCACGGCGCCGCATTTTTCACGCTCGTCGCCCTACCCCACCGACATTGCGCTGATGGTCGAAGCGCCCATCTTCCATGTCAATGGCGACGATCCCGAGGCCGTGGTGCATGCCGCCAAGGTCGCCACCGAGTTTCGCCAGAAGTTCCACAAGGACGTGGTGATCGACATTTTCTGCTACCGCCGCTTCGGCCACAACGAGGGCGACGAGCCGATGTTCACCAATCCGCTGATGTACAAGCGGATCAAGAAACACAAGACAACCCTGCAGATCTACACCGAGCGCCTGGTCAAGGACGGCCTGATCCCGGAAGGCGAGATCGAGGACATGAAGGCCGCGTTTCAGGCCTTCCTGAACGAGGAATTCGAGGCCGGGAAGGACTACAAGCCCAACAAGGCCGACTGGCTTGACGGGCGCTGGTCGCATCTCGACAAACATGGCGAGGAATACCAACGCGGCCAGACCGCCGTCCCGGCCGAAACGCTCGAGGAAATCGGTCGCGCGCTCACAACCCTGCCCGACGGCTTTCCCGTCCACAAGACAGTGGCCCGGATGCTCGCGACCAAGGCCCGCATGTTCGAAACCGGCCAAGGTTTTGACTGGGCCACCGCCGAGGCCATCGCCTTCGGGTCGCTCTTGCTGGAAAATTACCCGGTTCGCCTTTCCGGCCAGGACAGCACCCGCGGCACTTTCAGTCACCGCCACTCGGCGATCATCAACCAGGACACCGAGGAACGCTATTACCCGCTCAATCACATCCGCGACGGCCAGGCCCGCTATGAGGTGATCGACTCGATGCTCTCGGAATATGCCGTTCTCGGCTTCGAATATGGCTACAGCCTTGCCGAGCCCAATGCGCTGGTCCTCTGGGAAGCCCAGTTCGGTGATTTCGCCAACGGCGCCCAGATCATGTTCGATCAGTTCATCAGTTCGGGCGAACGCAAGTGGCTGCGCATGTCGGGCCTGGTGTGCCTGCTGCCGCACGGCTATGAGGGACAGGGGCCGGAACACTCGTCGGCCCGCCTCGAACGGTTTCTCATGATGAGCGCCGAGGACAACTGGATCGTCGCCAACTGCACCACCCCGGCCAACTATTTTCACATCCTGCGCCGGCAGATGCACCGCAGCTATCGCAAGCCGCTGATCATGATGACCCCGAAATCGCTGCTGCGCCACAAGATGGCGGTGTCGGCGGCCGAAGACTTCGTGACCGGCTCCAGCTTTCACCGGGTGCTCTGGGATGATGCGCAAAAGGGCAATTCCGACACCGCCCTGGTGGCGGACGACAAGATCAGGCGCGTCGTCATGTGTTCGGGCAAGGTCTACTATGACCTGCTGGCCGAACGCGACAAGCGTGAACTGGATGACGTCTACATCCTGCGTGTCGAACAGTTCTATCCATTCCCGGCGCTGTCCATGGTGAAAGAACTCGACCGCTTCAAGCAGGCCGAAATGGTCTGGTGCCAGGAAGAACCCAAGAACCAGGGCGCCTGGGCCTTCATGGAGCCCAACATCGAATGGGTTCTCAGCCGGATCGAGGCCACGCACACCCGCCCGGTATATGCCGGACGCCCCGCCGCAGCTTCGCCCGCCACCGGGCTGGGGTCGCAGCACAAAGCCCAACAAGAAGCGCTGGTCGACGCCGCGCTGACCATTGAAGGATAAGCCGCCATGCCAACTGAAGTCCGCGTGCCCACCCTGGGCGAAAGCGTTACCGAGGCCACCGTCGCCACCTGGTTCAAAAAACCGGGCGACGCAGTGGCCGTGGATGAAATGCTGTGTGAGCTGGAAACAGACAAGGTCACCGTCGAGGTGCCGTCACCGGTGGCCGGCAAGCTCAGCGAAATCGTGGCGCCCGAAGGCGAAACCGTCGGCGTCGACGCGCTGCTGGCCGTGATCGAAGAGGGCGAAGGCGCAGCGGCGGCCCCGGCGGCAGAAAAGCCGGCGCAGGCCCCCGTGCCCGACCAGCGGGAACCGGCGGCCCGCGATATCGAACATGCCCCGGCTGCGAAAAAGGCGATGGCCGAAGCGGGCCTCACACCCGATCAGGTGCAGGGCACGGGCAAGGATGGCCGCATCATGAAGGAAGACGTGGCCCGCGCGACGCAAGGCCCCTCTCACAGCCCGGCCCCGGCCCCGGCCGCCGCGCCGGCTGCCGGCGTGGCTGCTCCGGTGGCTGCAGACGATGCCGGGCGCGAAGAGCGGGTCAAGATGACCCGCCTGCGCCAGACAATCGCCCGCCGCCTGAAAGAAGCTCAGAACACCGCCGCGATCCTGACCACCTACAACGAAGTCGACATGTCGGCGATCATGGACCTGCGCAACACCTACAAGGAACAGTTTCTCAAGAAGCACGGCGTCAAGCTCGGCTTCATGTCCTTTTTCACCAAGGCCTGCGTGCATGCGCTTCAGGAAGTGCCCGAGGTCAATGCCGAAATTGACGGCAATGATGTGGTCTACAAGAAATACGTCCATATGGGCATTGCGGTCGGCACCCCCAACGGGCTGGTTGTGCCGGTCATCCGCAACGCCGATGCCATGTCATTTGCCGAAATCGAAAAGGCGATCAATGAAAAGGGCCGGCGCGCCCGGGACGGCAAGCTGTCGATGGAAGAGATGATGGGCGGCACCTTCACCATTTCCAACGGCGGGGTCTACGGCTCGCTGATGTCGTCGCCCATCCTGAACCCGCCGCAGTCGGGCATTCTGGGCATGCACAAGATCCAGGACCGCCCGGTCGCCGTGAACGGCGAAGTGGTGATCCGCCCGATGATGTATCTTGCGCTCAGCTACGACCACCGTATCGTTGACGGCAAGGGCGCCGTGACCTTCCTTGTGCGCGTCAAGGAGGCGCTGGAAGACCCCCGGCGCCTGCTGATGGACCTTTGAACACGCCAGAAAGGATACGCCATGTTTTTCGATGAGCTTTCTCTTCTTGCCCTCTATGGCCTTGTCGTGGCCTTCACGATCCTGCTGCAGACCACCGGCGTCGTGGGCCAGTTGGGCATGGGATACCTGTTGTCGGCGCGCGATGAGCCGCGCACTCTCACCGGCATCACCGCGCGCCTTGAACGGGCGCTGTCAAACTCGATCGTGGCCATGGCCCTGTTCGCCCCGGCGGTGCTGATCCTTGCCGCGGGTGACAAGTTCACGCCGTCCACCCTGCAAGCGGCCCAAGTGTTCGTGGTTGCCCGGCTGATCTACATCCCGGCCTACGCTTTCGCCATCACCGGGTTGCGCACCCTGGCCTGGCTGGTCGGCTTCGCGGCCACCATCACGCTCTACTTCCTGGGCCTGTGATGGCGACGGCAAGACGACATACGACTTGCCATATGCAGTTCACATGGGACTCATATGGAATGCACATGCCCATTTTCACCTTTGGAGAGCCCCATGGCAAACTATGACGTGATCATCATCGGGGCCGGTCCGGGCGGCTATGTCTGCGCCATCCGGTGCGCCCAACTGGGCCTGAAGACCGCCGTGATCGAAGGGCGCGAAACGCTCGGCGGCACCTGCCTGAACGTCGGCTGCATCCCCTCCAAGGCCCTGCTGCATGCAACCCATTGCCTGCATGATGCCGAAACCAATTTTGCCAGGATGGGCCTCAAGGGGAAATCGCCCTCGGTCGACTGGAAACAGATGCAGGTCTACAAGGATGACGTTGTCGGACAGAACACCAAGGGCATCGAATTCCTGTTCAAAAAGAACAAGATAGACTGGATTAAGGGCTGGGGGTCGATCCCTGCGCCTGGCAAGGTCAAGGTGGGCGAAGAGCTGCACGAAGCCCGCCATATCGTGATCGCCACCGGGTCTCAAAGCGCCACGATCCCCGGTGTCGAGATTGATGAAGACCGCGTGATCTCATCGACAGGCGCACTGTCTCTGGCCAAGCCCCCCAAGTCTCTTCTGGTCATCGGTGCGGGCGTCATCGGGCTGGAAATGGGCTCGGTCTATGCCCGTCTCGGCGCCCGTGTGACAGTTGTCGAATATCTCGATGCCATCACGCCGGGCATGGACAGGGACGTGCAGAAAACCCTGCAAAGAATATTGAAAAAACAAGGGCTTGAGTTCATTCTGGGGGCGGCTGTCCAAGGGGTGACAAGCACAAGGACCAAGACCAGAACCACCTATCGGCTGAAAAAGGACGGCTCGGAACATGTGCTGGACGCCGATGTCGTCCTGGTTTCGACCGGGCGCCGCCCCTTTACCGACGGGCTTGGTCTCGACGGGATCGGCGTTCAGCTGACAGAACGCGGCCAGATAGCCACCGACAGCACCTGGGCGACCACGGTTCCGGGCATTTACGCAATCGGCGACGCGATCGAGGGCCCGATGCTCGCCCACAAGGCCGAAGATGAAGGCATGGCCGTGGCCGAGGTGCTGGCCGGCAAAAAAGGCCATGTAAATTATGGGGTTATCCCAAGCGTCATCTATACGACCCCGGAAGTTGCCAGCGTCGGCGAAACCGAACAGAGCCTCAAGGAGGCGGGCCGTCCCTACAAGGTCGGCAAGTTTTCCTACATGGGCAACGCCCGCGCCAAGGCCGTGTTCCAGGGCGAGGGCTTCGTGAAGATCATCGCCGACAAGCAAACCGACCGCATCCTGGGCGCCCACCTCATCGGCCCCGCCGCAGGGGAGCTCATCCACGAAATCTGCGTGGCCATGGAATTCGGCGCTTCGGCCGAAGACATCGCCCTCACCTGCCACGCCCACCCCACCTGGTCCGAAGCCGTCCGCGAGGCCGCCCTGGCCTGCGGCGATGGCGCCATTCATGCGTGATCTCAACATGTTGAGCACATGATACCAGATGGACATCTGATCGCGTGACTGCTTCTTCTTTGCAAAAATATCCTCGGGGGTGAATGGGCGCCATCGGCGCACAGAGGGGGCTGACAGCCCCCTCACCCGGTCGGACCCTCAAGGGTCCGATCAGATCAGACCACCAGCATCCGCAACCCTTGGGTCACATCCGTGCGGACCGCCAGCCGCAACCCCGGCTCATCCCCGGCCCTGAGCGCGGCGACAATCGCCCTGTGGTGCTGCGGGACTTCAGTGCGCTGCAGACGCCCGTACAGGTGGCGCATGGTCGGACCCAACTGCAGCCAGACGGTCTCTGCAATGGCCAGCATCGCCGGCGCCTGAGCGCGCAGGTAAAGTGTGCGGTGAAATTCCAGGTTGGTGCGGATATAGCCGATTGCATCGCCCTTTGCGATCACCTGGGCCAGCACGCCATTGATGGCCTGCAGACGATCAATCAATGCAATATGCGCCCTGGGAAGCGCGCGGCTTGCCAGTTCCGGCTCCAGCAACGCACGGACAGCGGCCAGCTCCTCGATCCGCTCGTTGCTCAGCTCCGGCGTTGCCACACGCCCCGAAGCGGTCATGGTCAGCGCCCCTTCGGCAACCAGGCGGCGCATGGCCTCGCGCGCCGGTGTCATCGAAACGTCAAATTGCCTGGCCACCCCGCGCAGCGTCAAGGCGTGTCCCGGCGGCAATTCGCCATGCATGATGCGCAACCGCAACTTTCGGTAAATCCGGTCATGGGCAACACTTGTGGGTTCGGCAGGGCGCGGCTGGATCAACATGCGCCATTGTGATCACAGCAGGACGTTCCAGTCAAATGGCGAAACGATAGGCATGCAGCAAGGCACCATTTTCGCGCAGCCATTTTCGCGGTGCGCGGTAATCCGGGCAGAGGCCTTCGACCAGATCCCAGAATGCGGGTGAATGATTCATCTCGCACAAATGCGCGACCTCATGTGCCGCAACATAGTCAAGAACCTCCGGCGGGGCCATGATCAGTCGCCAGGAAAACATCAGGTTCCCGTCGGACGAACAGGACCCCCAGCGCGATCTGGTGTCGCGCAAGGTCAACTTCGCATGACGGCGCCCCAGACGCGCGCCATGCAGGTCACTGGCCTCGGCAAGCTGTTGGCGCGCCCGGGTCTTCATGAACGCGGCCACTTTCGCCCCGGCCCGCTCCGATGCGCCGGGCACCAGGATCGAGCCGCCCTCAAACCGCGCCACACGCCCGTCTGCCGCAATGATTGGCACGACTTCACCGCGAAAATGGATCATGCCCCCGATCTCGACCGCAATCCTTTCATGTTGCCTGTCCAGTTGTCGCCTGATCCAGTCTTCTTTTTCCTGGGCAAATTTCAGGGCCTCGCGGCTGCGGGTCCAGCGCGGCATCGATATCGTGACACCGCCATCCAGCCGTGACACGCGCAACGACAGCCGGCGCGAACCTGCGTTGCGTCTGAGCTTGATAATGATCGGAGGGTCACCCTCCAGTCGCAACTGCCCCATCACTGCTCTCTGTGTGTGTTCCGGGTCGCCCGGATTTGCGGGTCTGGGCCAGTTTGGCCAGCCCCGTGCCCACTGTCAAACACGATCCCGGCCCAAAAGCCTTTGACACCTGTGGCACGTTGTGGCAGAGGGCATCAAATCTCGTGAAATGATGAATGACGAAAGGGGTTCACATGCCCAAGGAAGAATGGGGCGTAAAACGCATTTGCCCGACCACCGGCAAGCGGTTTTACGACCTCAACAAAAAGCCGATCATCAGCCCCTACACTGGCGAAACGGTGGAAGTGGACGCAAATACCAAGACACGTGTCGCGGTCGAAAAGGTTGCGAAGAAGGCCGATGAGCCGGAAACCGTGGAAGACGACGTCCTGCTGGATGATGCAGACGTGGCCGACCCCGATGTCGCAGACGATATTCTGGAAGACGACGACGATGACACCGTCCCGCTTGAAGAAATCGCCGACGTTGCAAAGGAAGACGACGATACCTGATCTGGCCGGTTTTTTTCACTTGATCTGATCCGGGCCATTCCATAGATACACCGGGCGACAGACATGCCCGTCTTCGCCTAAGGGGCCATAGCTCAGCTGGGAGAGCGCTTGCATGGCATGCAAGAGGTCGGGGGTTCGAGCCCCCCTGGCTCCACCAAATCACCGATCGTTTCCGCCGTCAGAAGACGCCCTGAAACGCGGTCGCCAGTTTTCCGGCAATCTCATCCACATGGCGATCTTCCATGATGAAGGGTGGCGCGAGCAATATGTGGTCGCCCCTCTTTCCATCGATCGTTCCACCCATCGGATAGCAAATCAGACCCGCATCGAATGCCGCGCGTTTGAGCAGCTTGTGGGTGCCCCGTTCGGCCGGGAACGGCGCCTTGCTGTCGCGGTCTTCGACGATTTCTATTCCGAGAAACAGCCCGCGCCCCCGGATATCGCCCACATGCGGGTGTTGGCCAAAGGCATCCTGCAGCGCATCGCGCAACTGCTCTCCCCTTGAGCGGACCTGTTGCATCATCGCCGGCTCGGTAACTTTCTTCAGCACCGCCAATGCTGCGGCACAGGCTGTCGGATGGCCGACATAGGTGTGACCATGCTGAAAAAAACCTGATCCCTCTGCAATGGCCCGGTAGATCCTGCCCGAACACATCATGGCGCCAATGGGTTGATAGCCCGCGCCCAGCCCCTTTGCGACAACTGCAATGTCCGGATCGATGCCGTCCTGTTCACTGGCAAAAACCGTCCCGGTCCGGCCCATGCCGCACATGACCTCATCAAGGATCAGCAATACCCCATGACGGCTGCAGATATCGCGAATTCTCTCAAAATATCCCGCGACCGGCGTGACCGCGCCCATGGTGGCACCCACGACCGGCTCGGCGACAAAGGCCATGACATTCTCGGCGCCAAGCCGCAGAATTTCACTTTCCAGCTCATCTGCAACACGCCGGCCGTAGTCCGCGGCGCTCTCGTCGGGGTGGCAATCACGATAGGCGTAACACGGCGAGATATGCGAGGTTTCGATCATCATGGGCGAAAACGGCTCTCGGCGCCACATGTTGCCGCCGGTCGCAAGCGCACCAAGCGTGTTCCCATGGTAGCTTTGGCGCCGGGCAATCACCCGGTGTCTTTGCGGCTCTCCTGTTTCGAGGAAATACTGCCTTGCGAGTTTCAGGGCGGCCTCGACGGCTTCCGAGCCGCCGGATACGAAATAGACCCGGTCAAGTGAGGCTGGCGCGACGTCCACCAGCAGATCTGCAAGTTGCTCGGCCGCGTCCGAAGTGAAAAACCCGGTGTGGGCGAAGGCCACCTTGTCGATCTGCTCCTTTATGGCCGAAATGACATCCGGGTCGGAATGCCCAAGGCAAGACACGGCAGCACCGCCCGAGCCGTCGAAATACTGTTTGCCGTCGCGGTCATAAAGATACACGCCATCGCCGCGCTCTGCGGTCGGGGGCGGCGGCCCGGCGTGTCTGGGAAATACATGGCTCATGTCAAGACCGATCCTGAATATTCATCCCTATGAAGCATGAAAGGAGCCTTCGGGCAAACTGTTGATGTGGCGGGGCCGGGCGCCCCTTGGCCGGCCGGCCGCGCTTGTCTCGACGCCCCTCAGCGCAGCCCGTCCCGGCCTTCTGCGTCTTCGGCCTTCAGCCCGCCGACGCGTGGCAACGGCCGGCCGCTGTCTGTGACAGCCACAGCGACAAGAATTTCGTTCGCGCGCGGCGCATCGTTCAGCCTGACCTCGATCCCGTCGAAATGGCTGCGCACATAGGCGGCGTCCTTGTGACCGAGCGGCACGTCGAGCGCTTGCCCCATGCCCCCCATCTTTTTCGATGACGGCACCAGGGCCGCCCCTTTCCCGACCGCCTTTCGCAGCGGCGCGCCAAGTTTGGGGTGCAGGATCGCGGCGGCATGTTCCAGTTCCCCGTTTTCACCGACCATGGCCGCCTTGCCATAGCTTTGGGCGTTCTCGGCCGTGATCCCCAGGGCCGCCACGCATTTTTCGCCCAGAAGCCCGCCCAACTCGGCGCCGATCTCGATCAGATCACTCAGGTCCTCGACGTATTTTCCGGCGCAAGGGTTGGCAATGACCGCAGCGGCCACGGCCTTGCGCGTCGGGGGCGATATTGTCTGACCGGCTTCGCGGCATGTCTCTTCGACAAAAATGGCGATCTTCCTGATGTCGGCTTTCATCGCAATCCATCCTCTCCCTTGATCTGCCAGGCTTCCAGCCCGCCGGACCGCGAGTGCACCCGCCCCCCGGTGCTCATGACCAGAACCAGCAGGATTTCATCGGCTTTCGGGGCATCCGCCAACCCGACCTCCATCGCATCGAAATGGCTGCGCACATATGAGGCATTGGTATGGGTAATGGGCACATCCAGCCTTGTTCCCGGGCCACCGACCTTTTTGGCCGACGGAACGATTGCATTGCTGGAGCCGAGCAACTGGCGCATGGCATATCCTCCGGGCGCATGCCAGAGCGCGCCGTGTTCCAGCTCGCCCGCTTCCCCGACGATCGCGCCCTTGCCGTAGCCCTCGATCATGCCCGGCCCCCCGAGCATGTCGACCAGCCGTTGTGCCATTCTCAGGCCAAGCGGACGCAGGTCTTCGATGAACCCCTGGATAGTCTCGACATATCGCCCTGCGAACGGGTTTTCGACCACCGCCAGAGCAGCCGCCCGGCGTTGCGGGCTTTCGGGCGGGGGGCCGAACTCATGGAAGATATCTTCACAATGAGTGGCAAATTTCCTCAGGATCGGTTCAGGCATGTTCAACCCTTCCAGAGCCGGGGGCGGTCATTGGCAGATGCCCCACCATACGGTGCGCGCCCCGCAGAAACAAAGCGGCGGCTTCGATCAGCCCGGCCCGATGAAATGCTTGCGCGCGCCTCTGTCCCCGGTCGAGCGCCCGGCGGATATCACCACGAGACAGCTCTCCGACCGCGGTCACAACCGCGCGCGCGCCCAGATCGCTGTCGGGCTGAAGCGCGTTCGCCGGCGCACGGGAAATGGCCGGGTGCCGCGGCAGGTCGACGTCGTTGGCGATCAGCGTGGCCGCAACATCGGCCGCGGCGGCAGACCGGGCCAGAACGGTCACGCTGTCGGCGATACCCATGGACAGCGAACGCCCGCCAAGGCCGCTGGTCGCAAGACCGCGCACCTTCGTCTCGGCGTCCACCGAGACCACCCCAAGCCGGTGGCCTTGCGGCCCTGCAATCGCCACCTCGAAACCGGGGCGGGGCGTGCAGTTCGGCGAAAGATGCAGCGCAATGTCTCCGCCGTTGTTCACATAGGCCCGCCGCAAGGGGGCGGCCGCCTGCATGGCCGCCAGCACCTCTTCGGCAACGGCGCCGGCAACGGCCGCCATGGGCGTCACGAAAACCCCGTCGAGCCCGCGAACCGCGGCGCCCATGCGGGCTGCGACGGCGCCCTCGAACCGGGTGTCGACCCCCACGGGACGGCGCAGAAGCGCAAGCTCCGACACCAGTTCTTCAAGGATCGAGGCAAACCGCCCCTGTGCCGCCGAAAAGGCGTCCGGGTGCGCAGCTTCGGCCCCGATGATCAGATCGATCGGACCGTGCTGCAGATGCAACCGCTTGCCGGAAAGCCAGGTAGAACGTGGCCCCATCATGGTTTGC
The DNA here is from genome assembly GCA_026989405.1 of Marinosulfonomonas sp. Classification (GTDB taxonomy): domain Bacteria; phylum Pseudomonadota; class Alphaproteobacteria; order Rhodobacterales; family Rhodobacteraceae; genus JAJRUE01. The sequence goes on from JALSJL010000469.1 coordinate 17,218, forward strand.
CGTCCCATTTGTAACGCCCTGGATCATGCGGATCCGGCCCGAAACCCCTGACCCGCCGCACTTGTCCTTCCTGGATCGTGTCCAGCGGCCGGACGTCCTCCATATGTCCGCCCAGGTCCCGATAGTCGGCCAGCCGCATGGTAAACTCGATCGGCGCGACAAGGGCCGGTGTCGGCACATACCCGAACGCGTTGGTGGGCATTTCGGTAACATCAGCCATGACCGTGATACCGCCCCCCGGCCAGACATAGGCCTGCGCCCCGCCACAGGAAACATAGGTCAGCGCATCGCGCACCGAACGGGTCAGCCGCACCGGGTTTTCCGTGACCCCGGCCCGCAACGAGCCGCCGGCGCCGCCCATGAACAAGACCGAGCAAAACGAAGGTTCGCAGTTTTCGGCAATGCGCTCGACTGACGCCTTCAAGGCCGTCGGTATCGGGGCCGGCTGCGGAACCAGATCGGCGTCGAGTTCGAAATAGGCAAATTGCTCGCCGGTTGTCGAAACCATCAGCAAACGAAGCCCGGGCCATGCGTATTCGGGGTCTGCGTCCTTGAGGACGGCCAACGGATCCTGCACATTCGTGCCGCCCCAGCCGGTGCCCGGCTCTGCCACCTGAAAATAGCGGCCCGGTGTTGACCGGCGCCCGTTCACCCGGATGCCCGTGCGTTTCACGCCAAGCAGCTTGCCCGCCTGATGTTCAGACAGAACGCCGGTAATGTGATCATCGACGACGATGACCTCATCCGCATGATCAACCCATTGGGCCGCAAACATGCCGATGGCGGCCGACCCGCAGCCCACGCGCATCAGTTTTTCCGCGGTCCCTTCGATTATCGGCGCCTTTCCGGCCTGCACCACGACCTGCGCGCCTTCGTCGATGTCCATCGTCACCGCGTCCCGGTTGCACAGCCGCAGCACGGCATCACAGGTCACCCGCCCCTCTCGCTTGGAGCCGCCGGTCAGATGCTCGACCCCACCCAGAGACAGCATGCGCGATCCGTATTCGCTGGTCATGACATGACCGATTGCTTCCCCGTCCACGCGCACCACGGCGCGTTCCTGTCCGATATGGCGGTCGGTGTCGATCTTCACCTTGACGCCGCAGTAGGAAAATATCCCCTCGGTTACGACGGTCACCATGTCGATGCCGTCGATTTCCTGACTGACGATGAAAGGTGCCGGTTTGTAGTCAGGGTAGGTTGTGCCCGCGCCAATGGCGGTCACGAACTGGCGACGGCTGTGCAAAAGGTCGCCATCCCAGTCGGCATCGCCGTTTTCGCCCAGAAACGGCACGGACCTGACACCTTTCCCGGCGCTGGTTTCCAGGATCGTGAGGGGGTCCAGGCGGACCAGCCGGCCTTCCTGGTTTGCATAGCGGTCGCACGCCCCGGCCCGACCTTCGGCGATGAAGCACAGAACGGGGCACGCATCGCAACGGATCTTGTCTGCGGAAGCTGTGCGGGATTTCCCGGTCATGTTGCGCCCCCGCGATCGATGGCCGCCTTCAGCCGCGCCGGCGTGACTGGCAGCCGGGTGACACGCACACCGCATGCGGCCCTGATTGCATTCAAGATCGCCGGAGCCGTGGGCACCAGGGCATGTTCGCCCAGCCCCTTGGCCCCGTATGGCCCATGCGGGTCCGGCTCTTCCACAATCAGCGTTTCAATCGGAGGAATATCGCCGATTGTCGGGATCAGGTAGTCATGCAGGTTTTCGGTCTTGCCGGGAACATATTCTTCCATCAGAGCCATGCCCAGGCCTTGCGCAATCCCGCCCTGGATCTGGCCTTCGACCAACAGGGGGTTGATGGCACGGCCGACATCATGGGCCGCCACCATGCGCAGGACGCGGGTCGTGCCCAGCGCCATGTCCACCTCGACGACGGCCAACTGCGCGGCGTAGCCAAACTGGGCGTAGGGCTCGCCCTGCCCGTTTTCATCCAGCGGTCTTGTGGGCGGGTCGTAGGTTTCTGCGGCCCGGAAGACATAGCCTTCGCGGTCGGCATCAAGGCGGGCCAGGTCAATTCGATGGCTCTTGCCGTCGTCGCGCACATGGATGCTTCCGGCGCGCAGGTCAATCACACTGTCCGGCGCTGCATTCACCTTGCCAAGTATGTCACGCCGCAGCGCCTCGCCGGTCAGGCGCGCTGCATTTCCGCTGACAAATGTCTGACGTGATGCCGATGTCTTGCCGGCATCCGGCGTGATGTCGGTATCGGCCCCCAGGATCCTCATCCTGGAAATCGGCACGCCAAGCGCTTCAGAGAAAATCTGCGCAATAACGGTGTTGGAGCCTTGCCCGATATCGACCGCTCCCTGATGGAGCACCAGCGAACCATCGGCGAGGATGCCGGCCTTGATCGTCGAGGGGTTGGGAAGTGACGTGTTTCCGCAACCATACCAGCCACAGGCCAGGCCGACTCCCCGTCGCACCCCAGGCGTCGCGCCGCCGGCGTTGACAGCTTTCGCCGCCGCCCGTTCGCGCTGCCAGAACGGGCGCAGAGCCCTGAGGCAGGCGCCGATACCGACGCCGCGCTCAAACACCTGTCCGCAGACCGTGGGCATGCCATTTTCCAGGGCGTTTTTCAGCCGGAACTCCAGCGGGTCCAGGCCCAGTTTTTCGGCCAGGTCATCAAACAGGCTTTCTTGCGCCACGGCCGCCTGTGGCACCCCGAAGCCACGAAACGCACCCGATGGCGGCGCGTTGGTGTGCACGGCCTTCGCCGATGCCCGGTAAGCGCCAACCCGATAGGGGCCCGACGCATGAACCGGCACACGGTTGGCAACCGTCGGGCCCCATGATGCGTAGGCCCCGGTATTGAATTCCGCTTTGAAATCAAAAGCCTGGATGGCTCCGTCGGCGTTTGCTCCGATCGTCAGACGCATGATCGCCGGATGCCGTTTGGTTGTCGATTTCATCGACTCCGACCGCGTATAGGCCAGCCTTGCCGGGCGGCCTGTCGCCAGCGCTGCCAGCGCCAGATACGGTTGAACCGACAGATCGAGCTTGGCTCCGAACCCCCCGCCAACAGCGGTCGGCACGATGCGGATCCGGTCTGGCTCCATTGCCAGAATACCGGCCAGGGCTTCCTGGTCCATGGCGGGGGCTTGCGTGCAGGCGTGCAGCTCCAGCCGGCCATCAACCATCTGCGCAAACCCGGCTTCGGGCTCGATATAGGCATGCTCCACGAATGACGTCTGAAATTCACCGGACACAGTCACGTCCGCCTCGCGCAGGGCGGCTTTCGGATCACCCTGCAAGACAAAACCCTCGCACATCAGGTTGCCGGGGCGGTCGGCGTGAAGGGGTGTTGCATCGCGCGCCTGTGCCGACGCCAGGTCTTCGACACCCGGCAAGCGGGAAAAGCGGATCGGCAGGTCATCAAGATCGAGCGCCCGCAAGGCCGGCGGCTCGCCAATGACCGACGCAACGGCCTCGCCTCTGAACCGGCAGAGTTTTTCTGCAAAAACCGGCTGGTCAAGAAAGCCCGGAATGACGCCGAACCGATTGCACCCCGGCACGTCCGCAGCCGTCTGGACGGCAACGATCCCCGGATGCGCTGCCAGAAAGGCGGTCGTATCGCCGATCTCGAAGCTCGCCGCGGCATGGGGAGACCGGACCACCCGAATTTCCAGAGTGCCCGGCGGCGCGATGTCGTCACCGAATTTCTCGCGGCCCTCGACTTTTGCCAGACCATCGGTTTTTCGGATCGCCGCCCCGACGCCCCCCTCGCGCAGGCGTTCTTCAGGCGCGCGCACCGCCAGCACGGCCGCAATGATCTTGCGGTATCCCGTGCACCTGCACAAGACACCGCCAAGCGCATCCATCACCGCTTTTTCGTCGGGCTCCGGGCACTCGCGCAACAGCGCCGTCGCGCAGACCAGCATGCCCGGCGTGCACACCCCACATTGAGCGGCGCCAAAATCCTGAAAGCTCTCGCAGAGCCCGGCGGCAATCGGGTCACCTCCGGCAAGCCCCGACACGGTTTCAACCAGGCGACCGGCCGCCTGGTGGACCGGCATGAGGCAGGCGCAAATCGGTTTGCCATCCACCAGAACGGTGCAGGCGCCACAGTCTCCGGCATCGCATCCGACCTTCACATCGCGGCCATCAAGCCGTTCGCGCAGCGCATGAGACAGCCGTTCGCCGGGATCGGCCGTCACAGTGACCGGCCGGCCGTTCAGGTTGAACGCCACCATATCAGTCATGGCGCACCGCCAGCCCGGCTGCCGACGTCATGGCCCGGCGGATCAGTTCGGCGGCGGCGTCCAGCCGATAGCCAGCCGTGGCGCGGACATCATCGATGGCGGCAAGGGCCGACAGGTCCTGCGGTCTCACCAATGCCGGGTCGGCCAGGCCGGATACCGGCGTGCCCTGCAAACGCTGCTCCAGCGCGCCCAACCTGGTGGCCACGGGCGAACAGGCCCCCACGGCCACCCGAAGATCGTCCAGGCACCCCGCCTTCAGCCGAACCGCCACCGCGACCATCGCAATCGAGATCACAAGATATTGCCGCGCGCCCAGTTTTTCGAAGGCGCTGGCAAGGCCCCTTGCCGGCGGGATACGCACGCCGATCAGGATTTCGTCCTTGTGTCGCGCGGTCTTGCGGACCCCCCGCAAGAATTGCGACAGGGCAATGACGCGCTTTCCGCTGACAGAAGCAAGATGCACTTCGGCATCCAGAACCAGCAGCGGCGGTATTCCATCAGCCGCCGGCGATGCGTTGCAGATATTGCCGCCAAGGGTTGCCGCGTTCTGAATCTGTCGGGCGCCAACCTCGCGCGCCGCCTGTTGCAGTCCGCAAAAGGCCGGCGGCAGATCGGCATCCCGGATTTCGGCCCAGGTGGTCGCGCCACCGATCCACCAACCGCCCCCCTGGTCCTTGCCCTCAGGCCAGATACCCCGCAACGTCTCGATGCGCGTGATGTCCAGCAGGTCGCGATCAGGCACCGATTGACCGGCGGCCGGAAAATGGTCCGTTCCGCCAGCCACAATCTGCGCCCCCGCCGCAAGAACGTCCAATGCGTCATCCAGAGAATTGGGAGCGAAATAGGTCACGGCTTTCCCTGCGCGGTTTTGTTTGCATGCCAACGATACGTCCCCAGGCCGATCGCTGTCAATTTCCCAGTCAGCAAGGGCCCTGGTTTCCCCGGCTTGATCGCCTCTGCAAACATGTTAGCATACGAATGAAATCATGCTGGGGGGTGCCCATGGACAGACACTCACAAAAACTGGTGGTGCGCAACATCGGCTTGATGCTGTCAGGCATGCTGGAACACCCCATTCTTGACGCCGACTGCATTGTCGCCGTTGACGGGAAGATCGCGGCCATCGGATTTGAAAAAGACCTGGACACCGACGGCGCAACGACGACTGTCGATGCACATGGCGTCACGCTTGCCCCGGGTCTGATCGACAGCCACGTTCACCCTGTCATCGGAGACTATACGCCGCGCCAGCAACAGCTGCACTGGATCGACAGCACGTTGCATGGCGGCGTGACAACCATGATTTCGGCAGGTGAAGTTCATTTGCCGGGTCGGCCCAAGGATGTGGTCGGCCTCAAGGCGATGGCCATCGCGTCGCAGAGATGGTACGAAAATTTCCGCCCGTCGGGCGTCAAGGTTCATGCCGGCGCGCCCATTCTTGAAGAAGGCATGGTCGAACAGGACTTCAAGGACCTGGCCGACGCCGGCGTCAAGCTGTTGGGCGAAGTCGGCCTTGGAACCGTCAAGGACGGCAAGACGGCAAGACAAATGGTCGGCTGGGCAAGAAAATACGGCATTCAAAGCACCATCCATACCGGGGGCCCCTCAATCCCGGGATCGGGACTGATCGACGCCGACATGGTTCTGGAAACCGGCGCCGACGTCATTGGCCACATCAACGGCGGCCACTCTGCCTTGCCCGATGATCAGATCATCTGCCTTTGTGAAAACTGCTCCAAGGGGCTGGAAATCGTGCACAACGGCAATGAGCGCGCCGCTGTCCTGACGCTGAATACCGCGCGCGAGCTGAAACAACTGAACCGGGTCATTCTCGGAACTGACGGGCCGGCGGGATCGGGGGTGCAGCCGCTTGGCATCTTGCGGATGGTGTCGATGTTGTCAGCCTTTGGCAATGTTCCGGCCGAGCAGGCGTTTTGTTTTGCAACCGGCAACACGGCGCGCGAACGCGGGCTGGATTGCGGCATTCTCGCTCACGGTCGCTCGGCGGATTTCGTTCTCATGGACCAGGCCCAGCACGCCCCGGGAAAGAACATTCTCGAAAGCGTGCAGCTTGGCAACCTGCCGGGTATCGGCATGACGATCATTGATGGTGTCATTTGCAGCCATCGCAGCCGCAACACGCCGCCGGCACAGCGCTTGCCCCAGGAGGTGACCGCCTGACCAGATCGGCACCCGACACCAAGCGCCCCTGTTGTGCGGCCGACCTGCCCCGAACCTTCCGGGACTTCGAATTTTCTGGACAATAATTTTGCTGGCACTCAATCTAGTGGAAAACGACCGGGAGCTGGTCGACACTCAATACCAGGGAGACGAAACATGGCTCAACAGAAAACCGATGGCCTGATCGCACCGACCCGCCGGGCGGTGCTCAAGGGCGTGGCGGCGACAGGCCTGGCAACGGCCATGCCCGGCCACCTGTATGGCGCAACCGACGAGCCGATCCGCGTCGGATTTCAGGTGCACCGCACCGGCATCGGCGCATCCTACGGCCGCTGGTATGACCGCACGACCACCGCCGCGGCCCGCGTCATCAACGAAGCCGGCGGGATCAACGGCAGACCCCTCGAGATCATTGCCGAAGACGACGGCACCGACCCGAAACGCGGGGCGGAAGTCCTTGAGAAATTCGCAAACCAGCACAATTGCGATATTGCCTACGGCACATTGTTCAGCCATGTGGTCATCGGATCGGCCCCGCGCGCGGCCGAGTTGAAACTGCCCTATTTCGTGGTCTCTGAAGGCCACCATGTCGCGTCCGGCATGCTCAACCGCTACACGCTGCAACCGGGTATCACCGACGTCAAGAGCCAGGTCCAGGCCATGGCCCCGTTTGTCGCGGCCAACCTTGGCAAGAAGGTCACGATGATCTACCCGGATTTCGCTTTCGGCCACAACCACCGGGATTTCTTCGGTGACGCGATCGAAAAGGAAGGCGGCCAGGTTGTCGCGAAAATCGCCATTCCGCCAACCGAAACATCTTTCACCCGGTATTTCCCGCAGATCCCGCGCGAGACCGAGGTGATCTATCATGTGATGGTCGGTCCGGCCGTTCTGACCTTTGTGAAGGAGATGGGCGAATTTTTCGGCCCGTCGAGCCCGGAAATTTTCGGGTTCATCGATTCACTCGAGGCCGTCGACCTGGCAACGCCGGGGCTGGAATTTCTGGACGGGTCCTTCTTCTGGGAAGGCCACCCGCGCTATGCACAGCCGGACCAGACCGAATATGACAAATTCTACCGTGAGCAGGTCGGCGTCGATGAAAATGGCGCCTCGGTCGATGACCCCAGGGACGTTTCCACCTACTCGCACATGTTCGCGTGCTGGGAAACGCTGCATGTGATCAAGGATGGCATGGAAGCGGCGGGCTACAAGGGGCCGCAGGACCGGGCGGCGCTGATCGAAGCGGTCGAGGCGATGACCGACATGCCGGAAAGCCGGGCCCATCCACAGGGCCCCAAGATATTCAACGGCAAGACCCACCAGGTTTTCGGCGTGCAGTATATCAGCCAGGTCAACGGCGGCCGGCTTGACGTGAAACATGTCACGTCGATCGAAGACGGGCTGTATCCGGACGAAGTGGACTACACCACCCAGCCGCTCTGAGACCCGAGTCGCATGCCCTGCCCGCTGGGGTCGGGCATGCATCGCAGCCACCGTTCCAACCACATCAGGACGCTATGGATTTCGGCCCGCACCTACTCCTTGCCATGCTCGAAGGGCTTGTGCAGGCCTCGGTCCTGACGCTGACGGCGCTGGGGCTGTCACTGGTTTTCGGTGTGATGCGGGTCGTGAATGTCGCCCATGGCGAATTTTTCATGCTGGGTGCGGTGCTGGCATGGTGGATCACCTTTCTGGTTGGCGGCCCGCCGGCGCTGGCCTTCATCGTGGCACTTCTGGTTGCGCCACTTCTGGTGGGAACAATTGCCGCTGCCGCCGACTGGCTGGTCTTGCGCCGGATCGACTATGATCCCGAGCGCACGATCGTTGCCACGATCGGGCTCTTGTATATTATCCAACAGCTCACGCTGATGTCCTATGGGCCGGATGCGCGCCCGGTTGCGCCGCCGTTCAACACGCGTCTGGCTCTGCCCTGGTTCGAATTCGGCAGCGGGGGGGTGCAGATCTACTGGCCCTGGGGCCTTTCGATCACAAGTTACAAGCTGTTCGTCATATTCGCAGCCCTTCTGACCGGGCTTGCTCTCTGGGCGGTCATGGCGCGGTCCCGCCTCGGGCTGATCTTGCGGGCAACCCAGCAAGACCGGGAAACCGCGCAGGCATTCGGCGTGCCGGTCGAGCGTGTCTATGCCCTGGTTTTCGGCCTTGGCGCGGCCCTTGCGGCCCTGGGCGCGACACTGGTCGTGCCCATTCAGCAGGCGCATTACCTGATGGGAGGCGATCCGCTGCTGCTCAGCTTCATCGTGGTGATTATCGGCGGGCTGGGCTCGTTGCGCGGCACTGTTGTCGCGGCCATTCTCATCGGCATGAGCGACGGCATCATCTCGGTTTTCTTTTCCCCCACGCTGGCCAAGATGCTGGCCACGCTTCTTGTGGCCATGGTGCTGGTCTTTCGCCCGCAGGGTCTGTTCGGAAGCAAGCCGGCATGAGCCGCGCCGTGGGCCTGCACCTGGGGGTGATCGCCGCGCTGTTGGCGTTGCAGTTCGTGTTGCCGGCCTATCACCATGGCGTCCTTGCGCGGGTGATGGTGATGGCGGTCTTTGCCATGGGCTACAACGTGATGTTCGGCTACACGGGTTTGCTGAGCCTTGGGCACGCGATGTTCTTTGCCGCCGGCATGTATGGCATGGGGCTTGCCATGAAACAGTGGGACGTGCCGCTTGTGCCGGCGTTCCTGCTGGGCATCGCGGCGGCGTTCCTTCTGGCGCTTGTCGTCGGCGTGCTGGCACTGCGCACGGCGGGCGTGGCCTTCATGATCGTGACGCTGATGTTTTCACAGTCCCTTTTCCTGGCCATTCTCCATTTCGGGGCGATCACCCGCGGGGATGAGGGCTTTGCCCTGGCCCGGTCCCTGCGCCAGGTTGCCGGGCTGGACCTGGCGGCGCCGGCAACACGCTATTTCGCGGCATGGGGCCTGTTTTCCGTTGTCTTGCTTGGCACGCTCGCCCTGGTGCGCTCGCGCCGTGGTCGCGTCCTGGTGGCCATCCGGGAAAACGAAGAGCGCACCCGGATGCTGGGCTACGATGTCTGGCGCCACAAGCTGATGGCGGTTGTGGTCTCGGGCACGATCTGCGGTGCCGCGGGGGCGGCCTACGGGGTGTTGTTTGGCTATGTCGGCGCCAGCTTTTCGCAGGTGCCCTATTCGATCTTTCCGCTGTTGTGGGTGTTGCTTGGTGGCGCCGGCACGGTGATCGGGCCGTTCGTGGGAACGCTGTTCATGTTCTACCTGATCGACCTGTCCAGCGGGCTGACCGACGCATACATGCTGGTTGTTGGCGTTGCGCTCGTGCTGCTGACGCTGTTCCTGCCCAGGGGGCTGATGGGAAGCCTGCGCGACCGGGGGATGAAATGGCTGCCGTGAGCTTGTTGAGCACCCATGCCCTGAGCCGCAACTATGGCGGGTTGCAGGCCGTGAAAAACGTCAGCCTTGACATATCGCAGGGCGAGGTCCGCGCGCTGATCGGGCCAAATGGCGCCGGAAAGACCACCCTGGTTTCAATGCTGTGCGGACGCATCCCGGCGACCTCTGGCCAGGTGGTGTTCGAGGGCCGCGACGTGACAACCCTGCCCGCTCACCGACGCATAGCACTGGGCATGGCCTATACGTTCCAGATCACGTCCGTTTTTGCCGAACTGAGCGTGAGTGAAAACGTGGAACTGGCCGTTCAGCGGCATATCGCCGAGCGCCAGAAGATCACGGCACAGGTTGACCGGACGCTGGAACGGGTCGGGCTGGGCCGGATGGCAGACAGGACCGCAGGCGACCTTGCCTATGGCCACCAGAGGTTGCTGGAAATTGCGATGGGTCTGGGACAGACTCCAAAACTGTTGATCCTCGATGAGCCGACGCAGGGACTGTCCGACAGCGAGATCGAAGACTTTGTTGCGCTCATCCGCTCGGTTTCGGAAAAATCAACTGTCCTGCTCATCGAGCACAACATCAATGTTGTCATGGCGCTTGCCGACAAGATCACCGTTCTGAATTTCGGAGAGATCATCGCCGAGGGCACACCCGGGGAAATCCGTGCAAACGAGGCGGTGCAGACCGCCTATCTGGGGGGCTGATGCTGGAACTGCGCAACCTTGATGCGGGCTATGGCAAGGTGCAGGTGCTGCGCGACCTTTCACTGCACGCCAGGCCCGGTGAAATCCTGTGCCTGCTCGGGCGCAACGGGGCCGGCAAGTCGACATTGATGAAATCCATCATGGGGCTGGTCCGGGCGCAGGCCGGCAGCATCTGGCTTGACGGGCAGCGGATTGACCAGCTGCCGGCCTGGCAGGTGCCCAGGCTGGGCATCGGATATATCCCTCAGGGGCGCCGGCTGTTCAACGAGATGACCGTCGCCGAGAACCTTCAGATCGGACTGATGGCGCGACGCAAGGGCGCGGATGTGCGCGAAAACGTGCTGAACATGTTTCCGCGCCTGCGTGACCGGCTGAACCAGCGGGCCGACACGCTGTCGGGTGGTGAACAGCAGATGCTGGCCACCGCCCGCGCGTTGTGCCTTGAACCAGGTGTCTTGTTGCTTGATGAGCCGACAGAGGGTTTGCAGCCCTCGATGATATCGCTGATCCGCGCGGCGGTTGTCGCGCTCAGGAAACAGGGGGTTGCCATCGTTCTGGTCGAACAGCGGGTGGAAGCCGTCCTGCAGGTCGCCGATCGGGTGACATTTGTGGAAAACGGTCAATGCGTGCTGACGGTCACGCCCAGCGAACTGCACGCCGACGAAAGCCTGCTGCATCGCTACGTCGGGGTTTAGGGTCAGGACCCGTTCATCCTGCCCCTAGGTCAGTTTGCGCAGCAGGTGAAGAAACAGCGCCTGCTCGCTTTGCGACAACGGAACCAGTGTTTCTTCGGTGACGCGCCGGGCCTTTGGCTCGAGCTCCTGGAACAAGGCGCGTCCGGCATCTGTCAGTGAAACGATGGTGCGGCGGCGGTCGGTCTTGTCGTTTTCCGTCCTGACCAGATCGCGCTTCCCAAGCCTGTCGACGACACCCTTGATCGTGGCGGCATCCATCGCCGTCAGACGTCCGAGCGCGTTTTGCGACAGTGCGCCGGCTTCGTTCAGCTTGGCAAGCGTGGCAAACTGCATCGAGGTCAACTCGGGTATCGTCGCCGTAAACAGCGAAAGATGGCGTTGCGATGCCCGGCGCAGCAAAAACCCGACCTGATCGTCAAGACGATAGGGTATCGTGGCAGGGTCGTCGGTCGGGTCTGGCGCGCTCATGGGGTCCAAGCTGACGCAAAAGGGGCGATCAGTAAAGCGCCGCGGTGTTTTTTCACGGGAAAGGCCGGGCAAGTCTTGCGCCCGGCCAGTTCCAGATGAGGCGGTCAGTTTGCTCTAACAGGTCGCAACCGCCCGTTTGGTCAGCACTTTCACCAGATGCGCCCGGTATTCCCCGGTGCCGTGCAGATCGGAAATCATGTTGAGCGGGTTTATGTCCAGGTCCATCAGCGCATCGGTGCGGAAGTCCTTGGTCAGGGCCGTTTCGGCCTCTTTCCAGCGGAACACCCCGTTTTCGGAGGCCCCGGTAACTGCAACCCGGACCCCATCAGGGTATTTTGCCACCATCACGCCAACTAGCGCAAAACGCGACGCCGGCTGTTTGAACTTCTGATAATTCGCGGCCTCCGGGATCGGAAAGTCGACGGCGGTGATGATCTCGCCGTCTTCCAGCGCGGTCTCGAACATGCCCTGAAAGAAGTCATCGGCCGCAATCTCGCGCCGATCCGTCCTGATCGTCGCCCCCGAGGCCAGGGCCGCCGCCGGATAGTCGGCGGATGGATCATTGTTGGCGACAGAGCCGCCAATGGTGCCGCGATTGCGCACCGCCGGGTCGCCGATGTCACCGGCAAGAGCCGCCAGCGCCGGGTAGGCCCCGGCCTCGGCGGCCACGGTTGCATGGGTGGTGGCGCCACCGACCGACACCGATCCGCCGCCGGTTGTCACACCCTGCAGATCCGCGATCCCGGCCAGCGAGACCAGTTTCGACGGGCTTGCCAGGCGCTGTTTCATGGTCGGGATCAGGGTCTGACCACCGCCCAATGCCATTGCGTCTTCGTCTGCCAATGCGGCAACCGCGTCGGCAACAGTTGATGGTTTTACGAACTCGAAGTCATACATTTTTCCGGCTCCTCACCTTGCGGCCTGAATGGCCGACCACACCCGCGAGGGCGACAGCGGCATATCGATATGGGTAACACCTGCTTCGGACAGGGCGTCGACAACGGCATTGACCAGCGATGGCGGCGACCCGATCGCCCCGGCCTCGCCGCACCCTTTCACCCCAAGCGGGTTGTGGGTGCACGGGGTCTGGCAGGAATGATCGACGGTGAACGATGGCAGATCGTCGGCCCGCGGCATGGCGTAGTCCATGTAAGAGCCGCTGAGCAGCTGGCCGTCGTCATCGTAGACGCAGGCTTCAAGCAACGCCTGCCCGATGCCCTGCGCCAGACCGCCATGCACCTGCCCGTCAACGATCATCGGGTTGATCACGTTGCCGAAATCGTCGACCGCGGTCATCGACATGACATCGACCTTGCCGGTTTCCGGGTCGACCTCGACCTCGCAGGCATAGGCGCCCGCCGGGTAGGTGAAGTTCGCCGGGTCGTAAAACGCGGTTTCCTCCAGGCCCGGCTCCAGGTCTTCCAGCGGGTAGTTGTGCGGGACATAGGCGGCCAGGGTCACATCGCCCCAGGCCACCGACTTGTCGGTGCCGGCCACCGTGAACGTGCCATCGGCAAACTCCACGTCCTCTTCGCCCGCCTCCATCAGATGCGCTGCGATCTTCTTGGCTTTCGCGATGATCTTTTCCGTTGCCCGCACCATGGCCGAACCGCCGACCGCGATCGAACGCGAGCCATAGGTGCCCATCCCCATCGGAATTTTCGAGGTGTCGCCATGCACGATATCGACCTGGCTTTCGTCGATGCCCAGCATCTCGGCCACCACCTGCGGAAAGGTCGTTTCGTGCCCCTGCCCGTGGCTGTGGCTGCCGGTAAAGACCGAAATCGACCCGGTGGCGTTGACCCGCACGGTCGCGCTTTCATAAAGCCCGGCGCGCGCGCCCAGCTGACCAACGAGGTTTGACGGCGCGATCCCGCAGGCCTCGATATAGCAGTTGATGCCGAGGCCGCGCAGCTTGCCGCGTTCGGCACTTTCCGCCTTGCGTTTGCCAAAGCCCCTGATGTCGGCAATCTCGACCAGCTTGTCCATCGTGGCATCGTAGTTGCCGGTATCGTATTCCAGCGCGACCGGGGTCGCATAGGGAAACTGGTCCGGCTTGATGAAATTGCGCCGGCGCAGCTCGATCGGGTCGATCCCCAACTCGCGCGCCGCCTTGTCGATGACGCGCTCCAGCTGGAACGTCGCTTCGGGCCGGCCCGCGCCCCTGTAGGCGTCCACCGGCACCGTGTTGGTAAACACCGCCTTCACGTTCACATAGACCAGCGGCGTCGTGTAGTTGCCCGCCATCAGCGTGCCATGCAGCCAGGTCGGCACCGACGGCGCGAAGGTCGAAAGATAGGCGCCCATGTTCGCATAAGTGTCGGTGCGCACCGCCAGAAACTTGCCGTCCTTGTCGAGCGCCAGTTCGATCCGGGTCACATGGTCGCGACCGTGGGCGTCAGAGATGAAGGCCTCGGCGCGGGTCGATGTCCATTTCACCGGGCGGTTCACCGCCTTGGCGGCAAAGGTGCAAAAGGCTTCTTCGGCATAGTGGAAGATCTTGGTGCCAAAACCGCCGCCCACATCCGGGGCCACGACGCGCAGCTTGTGCTCGGGAATGCCCAGAACGAAAGCCCCCATCAAAAGCCGGATCACATGCGGGTTCTGGCTGGTGGTGTAAAGCGTGTGCTCTTCGTTCGAGGCGTTGTAGTCGCCGATGGCCACGCGCGGCTCCATCGGGTTGGCGATCAGCCGGTTGTTGCGCAGCTCGAGCGTGGTGACATGCGCCGCCCCCTTGATCGCGGCGTCCACCGCGTCGCGGTTTTCCTCGACAAAGCCCCAGTCGAAACACAGGTTGCCGGGCAGGTCGTCATGCACCTTGGTCGCGCCGTCTTCCAGCGCAGCCTTCATGTCGATCACCGCCGGCAACTCGTCGATATCGACCACGACCGCTTCGGCCGCGTCGCGCGCCTGCTCCAGTGTCTCGGCCACGACCGCCACGATGATCTCGCCCACGTAGCGCACCTTGCCTTCGGCCAGGATCGGGTGTTTTGGCTCTTGCATCGGCTCACCGAAACGGTCGGTCACCTGCCAGCCGCAGGGCACGCCGCCCACGCCTTCGAAGTCGGCGCTGGTGAATATGCGGATCACGCCGGGCATCGCCTCGGCGGCGCTGGTGTCGATCGACCTGATCGTGCCATGCGCAACATCCGAGCGGAGAAAGTGGACATGGCTTTGGCCATGAATATTGATGTCGTCGGTATACTGGCCGTTTCCGGTCAGAAACCGCACGTCTTCGCGCCGCTTCGGGCTGGCGCCTATTCCGTGGTCTTTCGGCATTGTTGATCTCCCTGTTTATCCGTTCCGCCCGGCATGGACGGGGCGCGTGCTCAGCCCAGTTGGGCAGCCGCGGCCTGGATCGATTTGACGATGTTGTGGTAGCCGGTGCAGCGGCAGATGTTGCCATCAAGATGGGCGCGGATCTCGGCTTCGGAAGGGGCCGAATTGGCGGCCAGCAGATCGGCCGCCGCCATGACCATGCCCGGCGTGCAAAACCCGCATTGCAGGCCGTGATGTTCCTGAAACGCGGCCTGGATCACCCCGAGCGATCCGTCAGGGTTGGCCATGCCTTCGATGGTTCTGACCTCGGCGCCGTCGGCTTCCAGCGCCAGCATGTTGCAGCTTTTCACCGCGACACCGTCCACATGCACGGTGCAGGCACCGCATTGCGCCGTGTCGCAACCGATATGGGTGCCCGTCAGGCTGAGACCCTCGCGCAGGAACTGCGACAGAAGCGTGCGCCCCTCGACCTCTCCGCTCACGGTCTTGCCGTTCACGGTCATGGATACAGTTGGCATCTTGTCCTCCCTTGTTGTCCTTGTCCGGTCGTCTGTTGGCGGCGCCCGGTTTCAGCTGAACATTTTCTTGATGAGTCCCTTTTTCTTTTCCGGTTCACGACCGGTGTCATCGTCATCCGGCGCCTCGTCATCTGACCGGGGCGCAACTGCGTTCTGAAAATTCTCGAAAAACTGGTCGGCCAGCTTTTTCGCGACCCCATCAATCAGCCGCGCGCCCAGGCTGGCAAGCTTGCCACCGACCTTTGCGTCGACCTCGTAGCTCAGCGTGGTCACCCCATCGGTTTCGTCCAGCCGTACGTTCGCGCCGCCCCTGGCATAGCCGGCCGGCCCCCCCTTGCCTTCGCCCGATATGCGGTAGCTTTCGCCTTCGATCACATCGCTCAGCGTCACGACGCCCTTGAAGGTTGCCTTCACGGGGCCGATTTTCTGGGTCACGGTGGCCTCGAACCCATCGTCGGCATTGCCGGTCATTTCCTTGCAACCGGGGATCGCGGCCTTGAGTATCTCGGCATCATTCAGCGCGCGCCAGACGGTCATGCGATCGGCAGCAATCGTTCTGCTTCCCTTCAGATCCACTGAGCAGCCATCCCTGAATTCACCCCCTGCGACAAGCTGTCATCCTAGGACAGGTGCCGCTCAAATCAACCACAAAATGCGCCGGGCCGCTCACGTCTTCGTTCCGGACGCAATGGCTTGCACCATTCGCGCCTTTTCGCCGATGTCGTCGGGCCGCGACAGCGCCTGGGCCAGGGCTTCCAGTGACGCGATGTTGTGGCCCGCGCGAAAACTGTCGACCCGCGGCAGCATTTCGCGGATGCCCCGGGCCTTCGGCGCAAAGCCATCCCAGCGCAACAGCGGGTTCAGCCAGATCACCTTGCGCGCCGAAAGCTGCAACCGCTCCATTTCACGCGCCAGCAGATCGGGGTCGTCACGGTCCAGCCCGTCGGAAATCAGCAGCACCACGCTGCCCTGCCCCAACACCCGGCGCGACCAGTCACGGTTGAACGCATGCAGACAGCTGCCGATCCGCGTGCCGCCTTCCCAGTCCTGCGCTTCGCTGCCGGCAAGGGTCAGAGCGGCATCGACATCGCGTTGGCGCAGGTGGCGCGTGATGTTCGTCAGGCGCGTGCCAAAGGTAAAGCTGTGCACCCGCGCCCAGCCCGCGCCCCTGGCGTTGCTTGCCGCATGCAGGAAATGCAGCACCGCACGCGAATAGGACGCCATGGAACCGGAGATGTCGCACAGCGCCACAAGATTGGGCCAGCGAACACGGTTCTTGCGCCACGCGACATGGCGTATCTCGCCGCCATTGCGCATCGACCGGCGGATTGTGGCCGGCCAGTCGGGCCGATGACCCTGCGCCGAGGGCTTGGCCCGACGCGAGGCCAGCGGGCGCACCGGCAGCGCGATTTGCGCGATCATCCGTTTGGCGGCGGCCATCTCTTCGGTGGTCATCTGCTCGAAATCGAGCGTGCGCAGCGCTTCACGCGCCGAACTGGTCAACGAGGCGTCGATCTCGATTTCCGTGCCCTCTTCGACGGGCTGCTCGGGAACTTCGGCGGTTGCGCCATCCAGCAGGGCTTCGGCGGCCCGGCGCTCGCCCGGATCGGCGCGCCGCTCTTGCTGGACACCGCGCACGGCGGGCAGCAGCATGGCCATCATGTGTTCCAGAAACTGCGGATCGCGCCAGTAAAGGCGGAAAATCTGCGCAAATACCGCGCGCTGCTCGGGGCGCGAGACGAAACAGGCGTGCAGCGTCCAGTAGAAATCGGCCTTGTTGGAAAACCCCGCCGCTTCCACCGCGCGGATCGCATCGGTTACACGGCCCGGCCCGGCCGGCAGACCGGCCTTGCGCAACGCGCGCGCGAAATGGGTTATGTTGGCGGCAAAACTGCCATTTTCGGGCACCGGCAGATCACCGATGCCCGCCATCAGCCCGCCATCTCCGCGCTGGCCCTGGCCTCTTCCAGAATGCGCGCGGCTTCAGAGCCGGATATTTTCGCGATGTCATCCTGATATTTCAGGATCGCCCCCAGGGTGTCGGCAATGACCTGCGGCGACACCTCGACCGCATCCAGCGCCAGCAGGCACCTGGCCCAGTCGATTGTTTCGGCAACCCCGGGCTTCTTGAACAGGTCTTCGGTGCGCAGGGTCTGGACAAAGGCCGTGATCTGCCGGCTGAGCGCGTCACTCGCTTCCGGGACGCGGGCGCGCAGGATGTCCAGCTCGCGCTCGAAATCGGGATAATCGAGCCAGTGATACAGACACCGCCGCTTCAGCGCATCATGCACTTCGCGGGTGCGGTTCGAGGTCAGGATGACAATCGGCGGCTGCTCTGCCGATATCGTGCCAAGCTCGGGGATCGTCACCTGAAAATCGCTGAGAATTTCCAGCAGGAACGCCTCGAACGGTTCATCCGTGCGATCAAGCTCATCGATCAGCAGCACCGGTGCACCGCCAGGTTGCGGGCTGAGCGCCTCAAGCAGCGGGCGGCGGATCAGGTAGTCTTCGCTGAACAGTTCGCTGTTGAGCGTTTCGCGGTCCACGTCCCCCATCGCTTCGGCCGTTCTGATCGCCACCATCTGTGCCGGGAAATTCCATTCGTAGACCGCGCTCGAGGCATCAAGCCCCTCATAGCACTGCAGCCGGATCAGGCGGCGGCCAAGGCCGGCGGCGATGGCCTTGGCGATCTCGGTCTTGCCGACGCCGGCCTCGCCTTCCAGAAACAGCGGGCGCCCGAGCGTCAGCGCCAGAAACACCACCGTCGCCAGCGCCCGGTTGCTGATATAGCCCTGCCCCGCCAGCATCGCCTCGACATCGTCGATCGAGGCGATCTTGCCGCTCATGCCGCGGCTCCGGCCCAGTCCCAATACAGCTCGCGCGCCAGGCGCGTGACCGGACCGATCTCGTATTCGCGGTCTTCAAACCGGGTAATCGGCGTGACCTTGGAAATGTTGCCGGTCAGAAAGACTTCATCGGCGGCCTCGAAATCTTCGAAGCTCAGCGTTTCCTCGCGCACGTCCCGGCCGGCGTCGCGCAAAAGGCCGATGATGCGCTGGCGCGTGACCCCGTTCAGGAAGGTGCCGTTGGGGACCGGTGTGCGCACGATGCCGTCCTTGACCATGAACACGTTGGCGGTGGCCGTTTCCGCCACGTTGCCAAGCGCGTCGGCCACAAGGGCATTGTCGAACCCCCGAGAGCGCACATCGCGCAGCATCCGGCCGTTGTTGGGGTAAAGACAGGCCGCTTTTGCATCGACAGGTGCCATCGTGATCATCGGGCGGATGAAGCGGGTGCGCCCCAGTGTCTGCGCCGCGTCGGGCGCGGCCATCGGGATCTGTTCGAGGCAAAGGCTGAAAACCGTCGACTCCGGGTCCGGCATCACGACGCCCGGGCCCCCTTCCGTCGACCAGCACATCGGGCGGATGTAGACGGCGGCATCGGCGTCGAATTTCGCAACGCCTTCCTCGACCAGCGCCGCCATTTGCGCAACCTCCATCACGGGTCTGAGCCCCATCGCCCCGGCCGACCGGTTGAACCGTTCCAGGTGCGGCACCAGGTCGGGCATCACGCCATCAAAGGCGCGCGCGCCGTCAAACACCAGAGAGCCAAGCCACGTCCCGTGGTCGGCCGCGTTCATGACCGGCAAGTCGCCCTGGTGCCATGCGCCCTTGAACCACGTCCAGATCACTTCTCCGACCGCCATATTCCATTCCTCCGCTTCGTCCGGCCCCAGACTCGGAGCCGGTCATGCACCGACGATAACGCCAATCCGCCCCGGGCTTCAACCAGCGGAGATCAGGTGTTCCGCGAACTGTTCGCGCAGTTTGTTCTTGAGAACCTTGCCGGTCGCGCCGATCGGCAGTTCCTCGACGAAAATCACATCGTCCGGCACCTGCCACGACGCGATCTTGCCGTCATAGAAATCGAGCAGCTCCTGCCCGGTGACATCCGCGCCCTCGGCCTTCACGACGATCAGCAACGGGCGTTCATCCCACTTTTCATGCCGCGCCGCGATGGCCGCGGCATTGGCAACACCGGGGTGCGCGATGGCGATGTTTTCCAGTTCCACCGTCGAAATCCACTCGCCGCCCGACTTGATGATATCCTTCGAGCGGTCGCGGATCACCAGGTAGCCATCGCCATCAAGGGTCGCCACATCGCCGGTGTCGAACCATCCATCGTCGGTCAGCGCGCTTTCATCGGCGCCGAAATAGCTTTCGACAACCCAATGGCCGCGGATTTGCAGATCGCCCTGCGTTTCGCCATCGTTGGGCAACACCTTGCCCTCGGCATCGACGATGCGCAGTTCAACCCCCCAGGGCGGGCGGCCCTGGCCAAGGCGAACCTTTGCCATGTCCTCGGCGTCAAGACCGACATGTTTTTGCAGAATCTGGTTCATCGAGCCCAGCGGACTGGTTTCGGTCATGCCCCAGGCGTGGATCAGTTCCACATCGTATTTCTCGCGGAATGTCGCGATCATCGAGGGCGCAAGGGCCGAGCCACCCACGACGGTGCGCTCCAGGCTTGCCGCCCTGGACCCGGTCGCTTCCAGCGCCCCCAGCAGGCCCAGCCAGATCGTCGGGACGCCCAGCGCCAGCGTGACCTTTTCCCCGTCGATCAGCCTGACCAGGCTCTCGCCATCCAGCCCCGGCCCCGGCAGCACCAGCTTGCAGCCCACCGCCGCGGCGATATAGGGCACGGCCCAGGCGTTGACATGAAACATCGGCACGACCGGCAGAACGGTGTCACGCGCGGCAATCGCCAGCCCGTCGGGCTGGTTGCCGCCGATGGCGTGCAAGACCGTCGAACGATGGGTGTATTGAACGCCTTTCGGGTGGCCCGTGGTGCCCGACGTATAGCACAGCGACGAAGGAGAGTTCTCGTCAAGTTCGGGCCACCGGTAGTCCTGATCGCCGGTTTCCAGCAACTCGTCGTAGAATATCAGCCCCGGCACCATCGCCGCGGCCTCTTCATCGCGCGGGCCCAGCAGCACCACATGCTCGACCGTTTTCAGATGCTCGCCCAGTTTTGCGGCCACCGGCAGGAACGTCTTGTCAAGAAACAGCACCTTGTCCTGAGCATGGTTGATGATGTAGATCAACTGTTCCGGAAACAGCCGCGGATTGATCGTGTGGCACACCAGCCCGGCGCCGGCGACGCCGAAGTAGACCTCCAGATGCCGGCGGTTGTTCCAGGCGATGGTTGCGCAGCGATCCCCCTGTTCCAGCCCCAGCTTGCCCAGCGCTGAAGCCAGGCGGCGCGCATTCGCTTCGACCTCGCCCCAGCTTGTGCGGCTGACCTCGCCGGTGGTTTCCACCGAGACGACCTCGCCGCCGGCATGGTAACGTGCCGCGTGTTCGATCAGCGAACTGATCGTCAGCGGCTGGTGCATCATTGTGCCTGACATGGTTTTCGGGCCTCCCTTTTGTGGGCGAAAGCTAGAGCAAATTTTCGGTTCTGGTAAGACGATTCTTTCATTTCAGCCGCGCCTTCACGCGGCCACTACCGAACCGCGCGACCTGGCTTCAGGTTGATTTCGCCCGTGGCAAGGCGTCCCGGCAAAGGCCGGTCTCGTTCGCCTGCCGGTAAAGTTTCGCAGATACGATTTCCGACTTGCCGCCAATCGCGGCTGCCATTAAACGGGTCGGCGGAGACGTGGCCGAGTGGTCGAAGGCGCTCCCCTGCTAAGGGAGTAGGCGGGAAACCGTCTCGAGGGTTCGAATCCCTTCGTCTCCGCCACTGCCCTGCGAGAACCCGTTCTCCGCTTGTGGCCAACCCCTGATTTTCTTGCCGTTTTCAAAGGCCTTGGCCGACGGGCCGTTCACCTTCGTCCGCACAGATTCTCCAGAATCCGTCTCTCCGGGCCGTTTTCCTCTGAACCTCACGACTGCGGTAACCTGGTGAACCATCTGCAAGACACTGGAATCACACCATTAATTTGCAACGCAACCTGAACACTTCGATGCCGGTGGCGTTTGCCGGCAATCGGCCGGGATCGGGCGTTCGCCAGCATGAGAACATTGCCTGCCACGCGTCCTCCCGGGTCCGGGGCCGGTCGCCGGCCGGACGGGCGCGTCGTTTCCTGGTCTTGAACAGGGCTCCCTCCGGGGGGAAACCCCAGCCTGCCCGCCAGCTGTCACGCAGCCCAGGCCCGCCGCGCGGCCTCAAATGCAAGTCATACCGCCATTTTCGGCGTCAACCCGTGCGCCCCAGCACCCGCCCCAGCAGGCCGGGTCTTGCGGGTTCAGGCACCGGCAGCGCGTCCGGCGCAACCCGGCTCAGCGCCCATTTCGGCAAGACCGGCGCGCCCCCTATCGAGCAGCTCGACCCCATGTTCACCGGGTCGAACATCTTGACGAAACCGGGGGCGTTCAGGTCATCGGCATAGATCACCCCGCAAAGGCCCGACCGGCGCCGCGCTTCCAGCAACGGGCGGGCCTGAGCGAGAAACTCCGCAAAGGTCTCGGCACTGGCCACGGCGGTCGGGGGGGCGCCTTGCGGATCGAACACGAACCAGCCCTCGGGCGCCGCCGCCAGCCGCTCCCAGAACGCATCGAACGCGTCCCAGTCGAGGATGCCCGAGAACTTGCCGCGAAACGCCCGCCAGTAGGGCGTATCCGGGTAGAACGCATCGTTTTTCCGAGCCATGTCAGTGCCTTTCGCTGTCATGCCGCGCCACGATAGCGGCCTGCGCCGGGGATGTCGAACCCTCAGCCCGCGGCCGGAACGCGCCCGCCGACAAGGCGGGTGACAGTCTGTGCCGCCTCGACCACGGCCTCGCCGATCGGGGCCAGATCGCCGTCGCCGAAACGCGCCAGCGGGCCAGAGACCGACAGCCCGGCAAACGCCTCGCCAAACGCGTTGTAGATCGGCGCGGCCACGCAACGCATCCCGGCGTAATGTTCCTCGTCATCCAGCGCCCAGCCCCGCGCCGCGCTGCGCTCGAGGTCGGCAAACAGCGCCTCGGGCGTGGTCAGCGACTTTTCGGTGAACCCCGGCAGACCGGTCGCGCGCAGGATCTTTTCCACGTCCGGCCGCGCCATCGCCGCCATCAGCGCCTTGCCGATCCCCGACACATGCATCTGGCTGCGGGTGCCGGGCCGAAAGAACGCCCGGATCGGATTTTGCGTTTCGACCTGCGAAACATAGACGATATGGGCATTTTCCAGGATCGCCAGGTTCGCCGTTTCGCCGGTCTTTGCCATCAGGTCCCGCAGCGTCCGGCGCGAGCCATCCACGAGGTTCGTGCGCACCAGATAGGCGCTGCCGATCCGAAACGCCCCCACCCCGACCGACCATTCCTGCACGCTGTCGTCAAAGCCGACCATCCCGTGCCCATGCAGCGTGGCCAGCAGCCGGTGCGTGGTCGATGCCGGCAGGCCGACCTGTTCGGACAAGGCGCTGAGCGTCGCCCCACCCAGCCGCGCCAGCGCCTCCAGCACTAGCAACCCGCGCTCCAGCGCCTGCACGGTCTGCGGCTCGGTCGGGCGCGACAGGCGCGGGCGTCCGCGCTTTCTTTTCGGGGCCGCTTCATTCGCCATTTTTCGGTCCTTTCGTTTCTGAAATCGCCAGCCAGCCGGGCCAGGGCAATTTTCATGCCCTGCTCTGCCGGCAGGAATGAAAAAGGTTTTCAGCATTGTTTTCAGAACTATAGGTATTTTTTCCAAAAAACAGAACTATTTTTCAGAAAAATTGTAAATTCGGAGCGCTCCTGTATTCTGGCATCCACAGATTCCCGAATGAAGGACTTTCCATGTTTGGCCTCAACCCGGTCTTCATCCCCGGCCCGACCAACATCCCCGACCGGCTGCGCGCCGCCATGAACGTGCAGACGCTCGACCACCGCGCGCCGGACTTCGTGCAGGTCTTCGCCCCGGTTCTGGCCGACCTGAAAAAGGTGTTTCGCACCGAAAACGCCGAGACATTCGTCTTTCCGGCCAGCGGAACCGGCGGCTGGGAGGCGGCGCTCACCAACACGCTTGGCCCAGGCGACAAGGTGCTGGTGGCGCGCTACGGCATGTTCAGCCACCGCTGGATCGACATGTGCCAGCGCCACGGGCTGGACGTGCAGGTGCTCGAATGCGAATGGGGCACCGGCGCGCCGGCCGACCGTTTCGCCGAGACGCTTGCCGCCGACAGCGCGCAGGACATCAGGGCCGTGCTGGTCACCCATAACGAAACCGCAACCGGCGTGGTTTCCGATGTGGCTGCCGTGCGCGCCGCCATCGACAGCGCCGACCACCCGGCGATGCTGTTTGTCGATTGCGTCTCGTCGCTCGGCTCGATGGATTTCCGCATGGACGACTGGGGCGTCGACATTGCCATTGCCGGCTCGCAGAAGGGGTTCATGCTGGCTGCCGGCGCGGCCATTCTCGCCGCATCCCCCAAGGCTCTGGCGGCGATGGACGGCGCGCGGGCGCATCGCTGCTATTTCGATTTCCGCGACATGCGCGCGGCCAATGCCTCGGGCGGGTTTCCCTACACCCCGCCGCTCAACCTGATCTTCGGGTTGCGTGAAAGCCTCGACATGCTGTTCGAGGAAGGGCTCGACAACGTCTTTGCCCGCCACCACCGCCTTGCAACAGGCGTGCGCAAGGCGGTTGACGCCTGGGGGCTCAGGCTGGTGGCGAAGTCGCCAAAGCTCCAGTCCGACAGCGTCAGCGCCATCTATGTGCCCGAGGGTTTCGATTCCAACGCGCTCACCGATCACGCCTATGCCACCTACGACGTCTCCTTCGGCGTCGGGTTGGGCGAGATGAACGGCAAGGCCTTCCGCATCGGCCATCTCGGGGCGCTGAGCGACGTGATGGTGCTTTCCGGGCTGGCCACCGCGGAAATGGCGATGAAAGACATGGATTTCCCGATCG
>JALSJL010000470.1 GCA_026989405.1 Marinosulfonomonas sp.
AAAGGGCTCTGACGACATGGGATTCTCCGGCTGTTACAGGTCTTTGCATCGCAAGCGGCTGTTTGCCGCAATGGAATTGCTTGTCTAGTTGCTTCTAATATGGTTTCAAACCGCTGGGACACAACGGGTTATCGCCGGTCAACTGGTATCCCGACAGAACAGCGGCCGCCGCCGCACCGCGAACAGGAAGTGAAAATGCGCCTTATCACCAGACTTTCCGCCCTATGGGCAGTTGTTGCAGCCACGCTTCTTGGTGGCGCAGCATTTGCACAAGACAGCCTGCAGGGGCTTGAAACCATTGGTAAACCGAAGCCTCAGGGCATGAATTTCCAACCGGCCTCGTCGGAAACCGCGGCCAATCTTCAGTGGCTGGACGGGATGATCAACGTGATCATCGGTGCGATTGTCCTGTTCGTGGTGCTTCTGTTGCTGGTGGTCATCTTGCGGTTCAACAAGAAGTCAAACCCGACCCCGGCGCGGTTTACGCACAACACGCCGATCGAAATCACTTGGACGCTCGTTCCGATCGTGATTCTCGTGTTCATTGGCGCCTACTCTCTGCAAATCCTGTTCAAGGAACAGGAAATCCCTGTCGCGGATGTGACCATCAAGGCGACCGGCAACCAGTGGTATTGGAGCTATGAATACCCCGACCAGGAATTCGAGTTCGACAGTTTCCTGCTGGCGCGCGAAGAACTGGCGGACTACGGCTATGCCGATGATGAGTATCTGCTGGCGACTGACAATGCTGTAGTGGTGCCGGTCAACAAGGTCATCGTGATGCAGGTGACGGGGTCGGACGTCATTCACAGCTGGACCATTCCCGCCTTTGGCGTGAAGCAGGACGGCGTTCCGGGGCGGCTGGCTGAACTGTGGTTCAAGGCCGACAAGGAAGGTGTCTATTTCGGGCAGTGTTCCGAGCTTTGCGGCAAGGATCACGCCTACATGCCGATCACCGTCAAGGTGGTCAGCCAGGAGGCATATGATGCATGGCTCAAGGACGCGATCGAAGAATACGCCGGCGTTCCGCAGGGCGTGCAGGTCGCGGCGAACAATTGAGACCCCTCGGGGCCAGGGACTGGCGCCCCGAGGCTGACAAGGCTGGATCATGACTGACATCAGGACGGACACCTACGAAAATGAGGCCGGGTTCGGCGATTTCTTCGCCTTGCTGAAACCGCGTGTCATGTCGCTGGTGGTCTTTACCGCCCTTGTCGGCCTTCTGGTTGCGCCAGGAGGCATCAACCCGGTTGTCGGGTTCGCATCGGTGTTGTTCATTGCTATCGGGGCCGGGGCCTCGGGCGCGCTGAACATGTGGTATGACGCCGATATCGATGCGGTGATGAAACGCACAGCCGGTCGCCCCGTGCCATCAGGCAGGGTTGCGCCCGGCGAGGCATTTGCCATCGGCATCACGCTTTCGGTCATGGCGGTGGTCATGCTGGCGCTCGCTGCCAATTTTGTGGCCGCCGGGCTGCTTGCCTTCACCATCTTCTTTTATGCGGTCGTCTACACGATGTGGCTGAAGCGCTGGACGCCGCAGAACATCGTCATCGGCGGTGCATCGGGGGCTTTCCCGCCGATGATTGGCTGGGCTGCGGTGACGGGCGGCATCAGTCTTGAGAGCGTTCTCATGTTTGCATTGATCTTCCTGTGGACCCCGCCGCACTTCTGGGCGTTGGCCCTGTTCATGAAGGAAGACTATTCCAAGGCCGGGGTGCCGATGCTCACGGTTACGCATGGGCGCCAGACGACGCGCCGGCACATGTTCGCATACACCCTGGCCCTGGTTGCCGTGTCCCTGGCCCTTGCGCTCAGTTCGATTGGCGGCCCGTTCACGCTGGCCGTATCGGTCCTGCTCAATCTCTGGTTCCTCAAGGCGGCCTTCATTGTCTTGCGGCGTGACGAAGCAAGTGCGCGCTCGGACGGCTACAAGGCCGAAAAGGCCATGTTCCGCGTATCGCTCTACTACCTGTTTCTGATGTTCGGAGCGCTGCTTGTCGAAACGACCCTGAAATCTCTCGGGCTTGGGGGCTGGTGATGGGGCTTGCGCAGGAACACGAGATCCACAAGCGCCGCCTTGGGCGCAACATGGGCGTTGGCATTGCTCTTGGGGCATTTGTCATCCTGGTGTTCGCCCTGACCATGGCCAAGCTGAAGGATGGCGGGCAGATCGAAGGGTTTGACCATCAGTATCAGACCCCGCGCCCCGTGGTGACCCAATGAGCATGAGCGGACACAAGAAAACCGTGCTCCAGACCATCAGCGTCGTGCTGATCATGGGCGCACTGGCCTGGGCGTCTGTCCCGTTTTACAACTGGTTCTGCCGGGTGACGGGCTTTGCCGGCACGACCTCGGTTGCCGACAGCGGTTCGGATGAAATTCTTGACGAGACGATCACGATACGGTTCGACGCATCCCTTGAACGGGGCATGCCGTGGCAGTTCAAACCGATGCAACGCGAGATGGAGTTGAAAATCGGTGAGACCGGGCTTGCCTTCTATGAGGCCTACAACCCGACCGACCGGGTGATCGCCGGAACCGCGAGCTACAATGTCTCGCCATTTCAAGCCGGCGGTTTTTTCACCAAGATTGACTGTTTCTGCTTTGAATTGCAGGTCCTTCAACCCGGAGAGCGTGTTCAGATGCCGGTCACATTCTATGTTGACCCGGATATTACCCGCGACCGCGACGCGAAGTTCATCAACCACATCACTTTGTCCTATACTTTCCATGAAACCGATCTGCCGGAAGAATATGTTGACGCTTCAGCCGCAGCTTCCGCAGTGTCCAACTAAGCGCAAGACAGGGGTCCGTAAATGGCGCACGAAAAAAACCACGACTATCACATCCTGAACCCGTCAATCTGGCCGTTCCTTGGCGCGCTGTCCGGGTTTGTCATGCTGTTCGGCATGGTTTTGTGGGTATCGCCTGCAATCGACAACAACCACCCCTGGCTGTTTCTGATCGGCCTCGCGGGGGTTCTTTACGTCATGTTTGGCTGGTGGTCGGACGTCATTCGCGAAGGCAAGGAAGGCGATCACACACCGGTTGTGATCATCGGCCTGCGCTACGGGATGCTGATGTTCATCATGTCCGAAGTCATGTTCTTCGCGGCCTGGTTCTGGACCTTCTTCAAGCATGCCATGTATCCGATGACGGAAGGCTCGCCCAAGATTGACGGTGTGTGGCCGCCCGAAGGCATCATCCCCTTCGACCCGTGGGGGCTGCCGTTGATCAACACGCTGATCCTGCTGTGTTCGGGTATGGCCGTCACCTGGGCGCACCATGCGCTGGTGCATGAAAACAACCGAAAGGACGTGGTGACAGGCCTGGCAATCGCGGTGTTCCTCGGGCTTATGTTCACGGTGTTTCAGGCGATCGAATATGCCGAAGCCCCGTTTGATTTTTCCGGCAACATCTATGGCGCGACCTTCTTCATGGCGACCGGCTTCCACGGTTTCCATGTGATCATCGGAACGATCTTTCTGATGGTCAACCTGCTGCGCGCGATGAAAGGCGAGCTTTCGCCGGAACACCATGTCGGGTTTGAGGCGGCTGCCTGGTACTGGCACTTCGTTGACGTCGTCTGGCTGTTCCTGTTTGGCGCGATCTATATCTGGGGCAGCTAGCCCGGGCCCGGCAAAACGGGCCATGCCATCGGACAAGAAACAAAAGCGCGGGCCCTCTCGGCCCGTGTTTGCCATTGTGGCCATTGGGAAAGACCGAACATGACAAGACGCATGATTGTTCCCGCGCTGTTTGGTGTCGTTGGAACCGGGCTGTTGCTCTGGTTGGGTTTCTGGCAGCTTGAGCGTCTGGAATGGAAGCAGGCGTTTCTTGATGACATCAATGCGCGTATCCACGCCGACCCGGTGGCGCTACCCGCGGCCCCGGACGAGGCCCGCGACAAGTTTCTCGCCGTCCAGGTGCCGGGTCGCATCGAAGGCCCGGAAATCCATGTCCTCGCCTCGCGCAAGCAGGTCGGGCCCGGCTACAAGGTCATCGTTGCCTTCGTCACGGATGACGGCCGGCGCATCCTGCTTGATCGGGGATTCATCCCGATCCCGGCAAAAAATGCCCTGCGTCCCGACAAGCCTCTCACGGTGGTCGGAAACCTGCACTGGCCGGATGAGACAGACAGCTATACACCCCCGCCCGATATCGGGGCCAATATCTGGTTTGCGCGCGACGTTGAAAAACTGGCCGAGACATTGGGAACCGAGCCGGTTCTGCTCATGGCGTCATCCGACACGGGCGACGGGGTCGAGGCCTATCCGGTCTCGACCGAGGGCATTCCGAACGACCACCTGAATTATGCGATCACATGGTTTCTGATGGCGGCTGTCTGGTTTGGGATGACACTCTATCTGCTGTGGCGTATCAAGCGCCGAACCAACTGAAAAATGCGACATCACATGCGTTATGTATCCACCCGCGGGCAATCGCCTGCGCTTAGCTTTGAAGAGGCCATGCTGACCGGGCTGGCGCGCGACGGAGGGCTTTATGTGCCCGAAGAGGTGCCGGTCATGAGCAAGGCAGAGATCAGCGAACTGGCCGGGCTGCCATATGAAGATGCCGCCTTTCGGGTGATGCGCCCGTTCATCGGCGACAGCTTTTCCGATGACGAGCTTGCCGGGATCATCGCGCGCGCCTACGACAGCATCGCCCATGCGGCCCGGGCACCTCTGGAGCAGCTTGCCCCGAACCATTTCATGCTTGAGCTGTTTCACGGCCCGACGCTGGCCTTCAAGGATTTTGCGATGCAGCTCATCGGGCAGCTGTTTCAGGCCGCCCTGGCCAGGCGCGGTGAGCGTGTCACGATTGTCGGGGCCACTTCGGGGGACACCGGCTCGGCGGCGATTGAAGCCTTTCGCGGGCTGGACAATGTCGATGTATTCATCCTGTTTCCGCATGGCCGGGTTTCGGACGTGCAGCGCCGGCAAATGACCACACCCGTCGAAAGCAATGTCCACGCCCTGGCGCTCGACGGCGATTTCGATGATTGCCAAGCGCGGCTCAAGGACATGTTCAACGATCACGCCTTCCGCGACGAAGTGCGTCTTGCCGGTGTCAATTCGATCAACTGGGCGCGGGTTCTGGCGCAGGTCGTCTACTATTTCACCGCCGCCACCAGCCTTGGCGCACCGCATCGCGCCGTCGGGTTTACCGTGCCGACCGGCAATTTTGGCGACATCTACGCGGCAACCATTGCCCGCCGGATGGGGCTGCCGACCGACCGCCTGGTGATTGCGACCAATCAGAACGACATCCTGCACCGGACCTTGCAAAGCGGGGTTTACGAAACCCGCGGGGTCGCCCCGTCGATCAGCCCGTCCATGGATATTCAGGTCTCCTCCAACTTCGAGCGCATCCTGTTTGATGCCTATGGCCGGGATGCGGCTGCCGTGAGCAGTTTGATGGATGAGCTGAACCGGACCGGCCGTTTCAAGATCAGCCAGGGGGCGCTGGAATACATGCGTGAGCTGTTTGCATCGGGCCGTGCTTCGGAAGCGGAAACCAGGGCCACGATTGCCGCCGTCCACGCCGCGACGGGCCAGACGCTGTGTCCGCATTCGGCGGTGGCTGTGAAGGTTGCGCAAGATCATCTTGGGCGTGTGCCGATGGTCACGCTGGCCACGGCCCACCCGGCCAAGTTTCCCGATGCGGTCGAGGCCGCCACCGGAACGCGCCCGCAACTGCCGCCCCATATGGCCGATCTGTTCGACCGTCCGGAACGCCAGACGCGGGTTGAAAATGACCTTGCGGCCCTACAATCACTGATCAAGGAACGGCTGACAAAATGACTGTCCGCACAGACACGCTTTCCAATGGCTTCACGGTCGTCACCGAGCACATGCCGGGGCTGCAGTCCGCCTCGCTGGGGGTCTGGGTAAATGCCGGGGGCCGGCATGAGCGCTTGCCCCAAAACGGCATTGCGCATTTTCTTGAGCACATGGCATTCAAGGGCACAAAGACGCGCAGTTCCCTGCAGATCGCCGAGGCGATTGAAAATGTGGGCGGGTATATCAACGCGTATACATCGCGCGAACTGACGGCCTACTATGCCCGTGTATTGCAGCAAGACGTGCCGCTCGCGCTGGATGTGATATCCGACATTCTTCTCAATCCGGTATTCGACCCCGCCGAAATTGAGGTCGAGCGTGGGGTGATCCTGCAGGAAATCGGCCAGTCACTCGATACGCCAGACGACGTGATTTTCGACTGGCTGCAGGAAGCTGCCTACCCGGATCAGGCCATGGGTCGCACGATCCTCGGTCCGGCCGAGAGGGTCTCGACCTTTGGTCGCGGCGACCTTGCGGGCTTTGTCGCCGAGCACTACCGCCCGGACCGGATGATCCTTGCCGCAGCCGGCGCGGTTGATCACGATACGATCTTGCGCGAGGCCGAGTCGTTGTTTGGCGACCTTGAGCGGGGTGCCGCGCCGATGATCGAAACCGCGCGTTTCCAGGGCGGTGAGCGGCGTGAGATCAAGGGGCTGGAACAGGTGCATTTCGCGCTGGCACTGGAAAGCCCGGGCTACAGCGATGACGCGGTCTATACGTCGCAGATTTTCGCAACGGCATTCGGCGGCGGCATGTCCTCGCGGCTGTTTCAGGAAGCGCGCGAAAAACGCGGGCTGTGTTACACGATCTACGCCCAGGCCGGCGCCTATGCCGACACCGGAATGACCACGATCTACGCCGGCACCGGCGCCGAGCAGATTGCCGGGTTGGCCGAATTGACAATCGACGAGCTCAGGCGCGCCGCTGATGACATGTCGCAAGCAGAGGTTGCCCGGGCCCGCGCCCAGCT
The DNA here is from genome assembly GCA_026989405.1 of Marinosulfonomonas sp. Taxonomy (GTDB): domain Bacteria; phylum Pseudomonadota; class Alphaproteobacteria; order Rhodobacterales; family Rhodobacteraceae; genus JAJRUE01. The sequence continues at coordinate 6,817 of JALSJL010000470.1, forward strand.
GAAGGCCGGGATGCTGATGGGGCTTGAAAGCCCGTCGTCGCGCGCCGAGCGTCTGGCCCGCATGATGGCGATCTGGGGTCGTGTCCCGAGCCTGGAAGAAACCGTGGAAAAGATTGATGATGTCTCGCCGCAGAAGGTGCGTGCGCTGGCCAGTGAGCTGGTCTCCGGCGCGCCGGCGCTGGCAATCTATGGCCCTGCCGACAATGCGCCGGATATTGACGCCATCCGCACGAGGCTGGCGGCCTGATGCTGAACCGCCGGCGCAAGGTCAGGGTTGACACCGAACGGTTGATCCTGCGTCTGCCCCAGCATGCGGACTTCAGGCAATGGTCGGCGCTGCGTCGGGCCAGCCGCGAATTCCTGACGCCGTGGGAGCCGACATGGTCGCCGGACCACCTGTCGCGCAAGTCCTACTACAACCGGGTCCATTGGGCACAGCGATCGGTCGCCAACGGGTCGGCGGTGCCCTTTTTCCTGATTCGGCGACAGGACGGTGCGCTCCTGGGGGCGATAACGCTGGACAATATTCGCCGCGGCCCTGCGCAGGCCGGGACCTGCGGCTACTGGATCGGGGAAACCTTCGCGCGGCAGGGGTTCATGCGCGAAGCACTGGTTGCGGTGGTTCACTACGCTTTTGACAGTCTGGATCTGTCGCGGATCGAAAGCGCCTGCCTGCCCGAAAACCGCGCATCGCGCGGCGTGCTGGAAAAATGCGGCTTCAAATATGAAGGCGTTGCCCAAAGCTACCTCCAGATCAACGGGCGCTGGCGCACGCATGTGCTTTATGCCAACCTGCGGCTTGACCGGCGCGGCAAAACGGATGCCGGCTAGCCCGGCAGGGAGTTTGACATTGCAAAGCTGGATCGCATTGTTGCGCGGGGTAAATGTCGGAGGCCACAGGAAGTTGCCCATGGCAGAGTTTCGCGAAACGCTCGCACGGCTGGGGCTGGGTGGGATTGCGACCCATATTCAGTCCGGAAATGCCGTTTTCCGGGCCGCCGGCAAACCTGCCGACCTGGCGTCGCAGATTTCCGAAGCAATCATGCGTGACTTCGGGTTTCAGACCGATGTTCTGGTGTTGAGCGAATCCGCTCTGGCGGCGGCAATCAAGAACAACCCGTTTCCCGATGCTGAAAACGACCCGGCCAATCTCTACCTGCATTTCGCCTTTGATGCGATTGATCCAGATGAGCCGAAAGCGCTGTCGGCCCTTGCCACGCAGGGCGAACGGTTCCGGGTTCTGGGCCGCGTGTTATACCTGCATGCGCCAGGGGGCGTTGGCCGGTCCAACCTGGCAGCCAGGCTGACGCGCCTGATCACGACGCCGATGAGCGCGCGCAATTTGCGGTCGTGCCGAAAAATACTGGACCTTGCGCATGACATGCGGACGACGTGATGCCGAGGGCGCTGAAACCGGTGGACGCAGACCTTCTGCGGCATTTGCATGACATCTTGCCGGCCGACTGTTTCCGGGCGGAGAAAGAGCCATACACGACCGAGCCGCGCGGGCTGTTTCACGGGCGGGCGGGGGTGATCCTGGCCCCCGGCACCACCGAACAGGTGGCAGCCATTCTGCGCCTGGCAAGCCAGGTCGGCACTCCGGTGGTGCCCTATGGCGGCGGCACCAGTCTGGTCGGCGGGCAGGTGATGCCCGACGGCCCGGATCCCATCGTGCTCTCGCTGGAGCGGATGACGCAGATCCTTGATGTCAGTCCGGTGGACGGGACGATTTCGGTGCAGGCCGGCGCGATCCTGCAGGAGGTCCAGCAGGCCGCGGCGGCCGCTGGCCGTCTGTTCCCGTTGTCGCTGGCGGCGCAGGGCTCGTGCCGGATCGGCGGCAATCTTGCCACAAATGCGGGCGGGCTGAACGTGCTGCGCTACGGCAATGCCCGCGCCCTGTGTCTTGGCCTAGAGGCTGTCATGCCCGACGGCAGCATCTGGCATGGGTTGAAACGGCTATACAAGGA
>JALSJL010000471.1 GCA_026989405.1 Marinosulfonomonas sp.
AAAAACTGTCGACCACATGAAACTGGTTGCCGCGGGGCTGGGCGACCAGCATGCGACAACTGTTGGTTCCGAGGTCCAGAGCGGCATAAAGATCTGCCGAATCCGGACGATTTGGCGCGGGCGGCTCAACCGGTTTCGGGAACGCGCGCGCGGCCTTGCGACGCCTGGGCGTCATGATCGCGCCCTCCAATGCTTTGTTGCAACAACATTAGGCAGTCTGCCCGATCAGGGCAAGCCGTGCGTGGACTGTTTTGCAAATTCCGGGCGGTGCGGACCCGAACGGTCCGATCCAACGGCATGGGTCTTCCCCTGCCTCTTGCGGTTTTCATGAACTTCATGAGGATTTTGACATCAATGCGCCCTTTTGCGCCCCCCCATCGTCGGCCTACAAATGGCACAAGGTCGTTCACGGCGTTTGACAGGTCGAAATCGAACGTCTGGAAAGCGGCTTCGGCTTTTACCACCGACGCAGAATGCGGGGAATCAGCAATGACCGACGTCACCATCGTATACTGGCGCGATATTCCGGCTCAGGTCCTGGTCGGACGCGGGCGCCGCGCCGCAAAGGTGCAACTGAGCGAACGATTCGAACAGGCCATTGACCGCGCCGCCATGAAGGCCGGCATGGCCGGAACCGATGACTACCTCGCCCAATGGCGCAGGGCAGAGCCGTTTCCCAGCGATGCCGCTGGAAGCGATCAGGACGTCGCGAATGCCGAGGCTGAGCGTCTGGAAGCCGAATACGATCAGGAACGTATCAAGGCCCTCGTCGCCAACGACGGATGGGCCTGAACCCGCGAAAGATATGGGAGGCCGCAATGGCTGTTTTACCGTTCCGCAAGCACCGCACCGCGTCGGAGACGCAAGCCGCGCCCCAGGTTGAAACCTTCCTGCGCGGATATTCGATCGAGGTGATGCCGCGCACCGCCGAAAAGGTCGAGGATTTCCGCGCGCTTCTGCCCGAAGCGACCCGCGTCTATATCGCCCATATCGAGGGCACCCCGATCGAGGACATGGTGGCAACCGCCAGACGGCTGGCCGGCGACGGCTTTCAGGTCATGCCGCATTTTCCGGCCCGCATCATCGCCGACCGGCGCCAGCTTCAGGACTGGATCGCGCGCTATCAGGGTGAAGCGGGCGTGACCCAGGGGCTGATTCTGGCCGGCAGCCCGAAACACCAGGTCGGCGACTTCGAGAGCTCCGTGCAACTGCTTGAAACCGGGCTGTTCGACAAGGCCGGGTTCACCCGGCTGCACGTGGCAGGCCACCCCGAGGGCAACCGCGACATCGACCCGGATGGCTCCGACCGGCGGGTCATGGACGCCTTGCGCTGGAAGCAGGACTACGCCGCGACCACGGATGCCGAAATGGCCATCGTCACACAGTTCTGCTTTGAAGCGGATCCGGTGATCCGCTGGGTTGACCGGCTGGCCGCAGAGGGCATCGCCCTGCCCGTGCATATCGGCATTGCCGGGCCGGCCAAACTGCAAACCCTGATCCGGTTCGCAATTGCCTGCGGGGTCGGACCTTCGCTGAAAGTGCTTCAGAAACGCGCCATGGACGTGACCAAACTGGTCTTGCCCTATGAGCCGAACGACGTGATAAACGCGCTGGCCCGACACAAGGCCACACATCCGGACTTCAACATCGAACAGGTCCATTTTTTCCCGCTTGGCGGCATCAAGACCGCCGCCACATGGGCCATCAACCACGGCGGCAAGGCAACCCGCCCCGCCAACGCAGCCTGACCGGCAAGGAACACCAGACATGACGCGCACCGTCCTCGAAAGCAAAACCAAGACCGTCGTGATCGGCTTTGATGAACCGTTCTGCGTCATCGGAGAGCGGATCAACCCGACCGGCCGAAAGAAGCTCGCGGCAGAACTTGAGGCCGGCGACTTTTCCACGGTGGAAAAGGACGCCCTGCAGCAGGTTGCCTGTGGGGCGATGGTGCTGGATGTGAACGCCGGGGTCGTTTACAACTCCAACCCCAACCCGAACGAAACCGAGCCCCCCCTGATGGGAAGGGTTATCGAGCTTGTTCAAGGTCTTGTGGACGTTCCTTTATGTATCGACAGCTCGGTTCCGGCGGCGCTGGAACGGGGCCTGGAACTGGCCGAGGGCCGGCCGCTCCTGAACTCGGTGACGGGCGAAGAAGACCGGATGGAAGCGATCCTGCCGCTGGTCAAGAAATACAACGTGCCCGTGGTGGCGATTTCCAATGACGACACCGGCATCAGCGAAGACCCGGACGTGCGGTTCGCCGTGGCGAAGAAGATCGTCGAGCGGGCCGCCGATTTCGGCATTCCGGCGCATGACATCGTGGTGGACCCGCTGGTGATGCCCGTCGGGGCCATGGCCACGGCCGGGCGCCAGGTGTTCGCGCTGGTGCGTCGCCTGCGCGAAGAGCTGGGCGTGAACACCACATGCGGAGCCTCGAATATCAGTTTCGGGCTGCCCAATCGTCACGGCATCAACGCAGCCTTCCTGCCGATGGCAATCGGCGCCGGCATGACCAGCGCCATCATGAACCCGGTGCGCCCGGTCGAGATGGAAGCCATCCGCGCCGCAAATTTCCTGATGGGCCATGATCCCAACGGGGCCGAGTGGATCAATTTCGCCCGTGTCCTCGAGGCGGTGAAGGAAGGCGCGGATTTTGCCGAGGCCAGCCAGGCTGCCAAGGCCGCGGGCGGCGCGCGTTCGGGCCGTTCGGGCGGACGCGCGGGCCGGCGCCGGCGCTCGGCCTGATCCACACTTGCCCGCCCCCCCAAAGGCCGCTTGCCGGTCGCCGCAGCCGCCAGGCGGCGGCAAAACGCCCATGGTTGAACCAATGTCGCGTGCAGTCTCCCGCCGCGCGATTGCCATGATCGGCCGAATTGCCATGGGTCGCGCGCAGCCCCGCTCTTGACAGGCTGCAAAATCACGCGAATATCTGCACCGAACACGCGGCTTCACCATTGCCGCCACCCGGCGGCTCTTTCAGCGTTTTGTGCAGCCAGATCAATGAGGTAATTCATCATGTCCATGTCTGCCAAACTTGCGGCGGCTGCCCTGTCCGGTTTTCTGGCCCTGACCGGGTGCGGTGGCACAAATGGCTGGGAAACAAGCTATGGCGATGTCGTGCCACCCGAAGCCGCCAGCAACTGGCGCATCAACAGCGTCGAGGTCATCGTTCCCGAGACGCTCACGGTTTCGGAAGAAAACTCATATGCCCCGGACGCAGACATCGTCTGGCGCGGCGACCCGCCGGGCGACCGCCATGCCCAGGTCGATGAAATCCTGACCGAAGCGGTGAAGAAGGGGGCGACGGGGCTGAAAGGTTCTCAGCCGGTCAATCTGGTGATCGAGGTTGTCACCTTTCATGCGGTCACCGAAAAGACCCGCTACGGCCTGGAAAACGCGGGCGTTCACAACATCACCTTCACGGCACAGGTTGTCGACGCCCGCACCGGCGCCCCGCTGACACCGAAAGACACAATCAGGGCCGACCTGATCGCCTTTTCAGGCGACGAAGCGCTGGCCGCGGAAGCGCGCGGCGAAACCCAGCGCAAGCGCATTGTGAACCACGTCGCCAATGTCATCGCGGGCTGGCTGGGGGTCGGATCTGACGTGCGGGGCAGTTTCATGCGCGCCGGCCGGTAACGCAGCGCGAAAACGGCCCCCAGAAAACCGAGGGGCCGTTCCGGTCGTGGTCCCGGCGGTGTCGAGCGCCGGAAAGAGCTTACTTCATCATCATCGCGCCAATGGCATCGGTGGTGAAGATATAGTCGTCTTCATTCGAATGGCAGGCGATACACCCCTTGTCCGCCCCCTTGGCAACCCGGCCCGCCAGCGCCATGCCTTTGGGGTTCTTGTCAAGCGAACCATCCTTCAGATACTTGACCCAGAACCAGTTCTGGTTGTCGGCGTCATAGCCATCTTCACGCTGGAACATCACCGTGATCGCGCCCAGATGCTTGCCGGGATCGGCCAGAATTTGGTCTGCTTCGACGCCTTCCGGCCCATAGTTGCGCTTCACGATCAGCGTGCCGGTGTGGCCGTCAACGGTGGCGCTGGAATAAAACGTCTCAAGCATCTTGCCATGCGGGGGCGTGCCGTCATAGGGCGATGACATGATCGCGTGATCACCCACGAGGCGCGCGCTTTCCATCACATCCCACAACAGCTTGGCATAGGCCATGTCGTCGTCGGTTCCGAACTGCATGTCCTGTGCGCTCAAAGGCGCTGTCATCATTGTCAGGGCAATTGCGCTGCCCGCCAGAAATTTTTTCATGATTATTCTCCACTGTCGGTTTGGGCCGTAGGGAAGACCTATCGAAAATGCGGGTCGGATGCACATCACATCCAGTTAACATTCTAGTGATCAGCCGTGTAAGGGATTGATTGGACAAGGGCGAAATAATGCGGACCCATGGGCCAAAAGATCAGGAGGTCCCCATGTTCAGAACCCTTGCGACAGCCGCCTTGATGGCGCTGGTTGCGGCCTCGGCACAGGCGCAATCGGTTCAAAACGGCGAAAAGGTTTTCAAGAAATGCAAGGCCTGCCACAAGATCGGCGATACGGCGGCCAACAGCGTCGGGCCGGTTCTGACCGGCGTCGTGGGGCGCGTGGCCGGCAGCTATCCCGGCTACAAATACTCAAGCGACATGCGGGCGGCAGGCGAGAGCGGGCTGACCTGGGACGCATCGACGATCTTCGACTATCTCGCCGATCCGACCCGGTATCTGCGCCGGGTCCTGGATGATCCGAATGCCAAGGCAAAAATGCGCTTCAAGTTGAAAAGCGAACAGGACCGGCGCGCCGTCATCGAGTATCTGGCGTCGTTTTCGACGGCGGCCAATGAGACGACCGTGGCGCAGAATGTCTTTTGCGTGGTCAATGCCTCGGACCGGGCACATTTCTTTGCCATCGAAACCCGGGAAGGCGACCGTCAGTTTGGCCCGCTCGAGCCGGGCGCACGGTTGTGTTCAGCCGAAACCGCCGCCAGCGACGGCGTGGTGAGCGTGTTTGAAAGCGAAGACGGTTTTGAAGGCTGCTCGCGCATCGTGGCCGTCGGCGTGGCGGAAGAAATGAAGGAATACGCTGAATTCGACCGCTGCCTCTGGAGCTCGAACGAAGGATAGGCGTGCGCCGCATCCGGCCCAGCCACAAAAACCAGGTTGCCTGATACCCGCAGGCAGGCGCATTCTGACCGGGCTTTCGCCCCGGGGCGGCCGACATTGACGCAGCACGCTCGCCCCCCCCCCGGCGCCCGAGGATGCTCTCCTGGGCGGCCAAACCTGGCTGCAAGGCTTCATCGTGGCGATCCTGATCGCGGTTTCGCCAGTTCCGGTTCTGGTCTCGATGCCTGGCACCGGCCTGTCTGCCGCAAATTGACGCCCTGGGCACATGTTTCGCCGCGGCGGGACTTTCGCCGCCTGCACAATGCGTTATGGTCGCGGCAAACGGGAAAACGCGGACAGGTTTGATGAGCAAGGATCCCCTCGTCATTTTCACGCCCTCGGGCAAACGCGGGCGGTTTGCGCGCGGAACGCCGGTGCTGACGGCTGCGCGGCAGTTGGGCGTCGATCTCGACTCGGTCTGCGGCGGGCGCGGCATCTGCTCCAAGTGCCAGATCACGCCAAGTTACGGCGAATTTTCCAAGCACGGGGTCACCGTCGCCCGGGATGCCCTGTCGGACTGGAATGCGGTGGAAGAGCGTTACCACCAGAAACGCGGGCTGAAAGAAGGTCGCCGCCTGGGCTGCCAGGCCACCGTGCAGGGCGACGTGGTGATCGACGTGCCGCCAGAAAGCCAGGTCCACAAGCAGGTGGTGCGCAAGGCCGCCGCGGCGCGCGACATCGTGATGGATCCGGCAACCCGGCTGTACTATGTCGAGGTGCAGGAACCCGACATGCACCAGCCGACCGGGGACCTGGAGCGCTTGCAAAGCGCCCTGAGCGCCCAGTGGAATATCGGCGAGGTGCGCGTCGAACTGCCGGTTCTGCAAAAACTGCAACCCGCGCTGCGCAAGGGCAAATGGGCGGTCACGGTGGCCTTGTACAAGGACCACCACGACGCCCACGAACGCCTGCTGGATATCTGGCCCGGCTATTTCGAAGGCCGGCTTTACGGGCTGGCCATCGACCTTGGCTCGACCACCATCGCGGCGCATCTGTGCGACCTGCGCAATGGGCAGGTGCTGGCTTCGGCGGGGATCATGAACCCGCAGATCCGCTTTGGCGAAGACCTGATGAGCCGGGTATCCTATGCGATGATGAACCCCGGCGGAGACAGGGAAATGACGCGCGTCGTGCGCGACGCGATCAACGAACTTGCCCTGTCCATTGCCGCGCAGGCCGAGGTCGCGCCCGAACAGATTATGGAGGCCGTCTTCGTGTGCAACCCGGTCATGCACCATCTTCTGCTGGGCATCGACCCGGTGGAACTTGGCCAGGCACCGTTCGCGCTGGCCACGTCCGATGCGGTGGCGCTGGACAGCTCTCGCCTTGACCTCAATGCGCTGAACGCGGCGGCGCGGTGCTACATTCTGCCATGTATCGCCGGCCATGTGGGGGCCGATGCCGCCGCCGTGGCATTGGCCGAAGAGCCGCACAGGTCGGAAGACCTGGTTCTGGTTGTCGATGTCGGCACCAATGCCGAGATCCTGCTTGGCAACCGCGACCGGGTGCTGGCCTGTTCGTCACCGACCGGGCCCGCCTTTGAAGGCGCCCAGATCAGTTCCGGCCAGCGCGCCGCGCCGGGGGCCATTGAACATGTGCGCATCGACCCGACCACCAAGGAGCCACGGTTCACGGTGATCGGCTGTGACCTGTGGTCCGACGAAGACGGCTTTGCCGAGGCCACGGCGGCCACCGGGATCACCGGCATTTGCGGCTCGGGCATCATCGAAGTCGTCGCCGAAATGCGCATGGCCGGGCTGCTGGATGCCAGCGGGCTGATCGGCTCGGCGGCCCAGACCGGATGCGCACGGGTGCGCGAAGATGGCCGCACCCATGCCTATGTGCTGCACGACGCCACCGCCGATGGCGGCCCGCTGATCAGCGTGACCCAGGGCGATATCCGCGCCATCCAGCTGGCGAAATCGGCGCTCTATGCCGGCGCCCGGCTGCTGATGGATGAACTGGGCGTGGACAAGGTGGACCGGGTGGTGCTTGCCGGCGCGTTCGGGGCCCATGTCTCGCCGCTGCATGCCATGGTGCTCGGGATGATCCCCGACGCGCCGCTGGACAAGGTCAGTTCGGCCGGGAACGCCGCCGGAACCGGGGCGCGCATCGCGCTGTGCAACGTCGCCTCACGCGCCGAGATCGAACGCGTGGTGGGTGACATTACCAAGGTGGAAACCGCGATCGAGCCGCGTTTCCAGGAACATTTCATCGCCGCCAACGCGATCCCGCATGCGACCGAGCCGTTCCCCGAGCTTTCAGCCATCGTGAGCCTGCCCTCGGTGTCGTTCAACGCAGCCGGCGAGAAAAACGCAAGCGGACGGCGCCGCCGTCGCCGATGAACGCTTGACCCGCGCCTCCGGGTTCACTAACTGGAGGCGCGCAGACCTTTGCGGGTGTAGCTCAATGGTAGAGCAGCAGCTTCCCAAGCTGACGACGAGGGTTCGATTCCCTTCACCCGCTCCAGCCCTGGCACGGCCCCGGGGACATGCCCCCGAACATCCCCCCGACATGATGCACCCGACGTGATGCACCCGACATGATCAGCCGTATCGACCGGCGCCGCGCTCAGCCCGGAAACAGATACGCCAGCAACTGACGGGTCGACGCGTCCTTGTCGTCGGCTTCGGCCCTGCCCTCGATCACCGGAACCAGCGCCGTGGCCAGTTCCTTGCCCAGTTCCACCCCCCATTGATCAAACGAGTTGATGCCCAGGATCACACCTTCGACAAACACCCGATGCTCATAAAGGGCGATGATCCGGCCCAGTGTTTCCGGGTCAAGCCGGTCAAACGCCAGCGTCGTCGATGGCCGGTTGCCGGGAAAGACCTTGTGCGGGGCAAGCCGCGCGGCCTGGGCGGGCTCCAGCCCTTTCGCCAACAATTGCGCCCGCGCCTCATCCAGCGAGCGGCCCCGCATCAGGGCTTCGGATTGCGCCAGACAATTGGCCACGAGCAGCCGGTGCTGGTGTGCAAGGTCTGGCTCATGACCGCGCCGGGCGACCATGAATTCACACGGCACAACCCGCGTCCCCTGATGCAGCATCTGGAAAAAGGCGTGCTGGCCGTTTGTGCCCGGCTCTCCCCAGACAATCGGCGCACTGTCCGTGGGCAGCGGCTTGCCGTCCATGGTCACATGCTTGCCGTTGCTTTCCATTTCAAGCTGCTGGAGATATGAAGGAAGGCGCGCAAGCCTTTGTTCATAGGGCAAAACCGCCCGTGTTTCATAGCCGCACACCTGATTGTGCCAGAGCCCGGAAAGCGCCAGCATGACCGGCATGTTTTCAACCAGCGGGGCGCTGCGGAAATGCTGATCCATGGTCTGCCCGCCGCGCAGGAATGCACGGAAATTTTCGGCCCCGATGGCAATCATCAAGGTCAACCCGACCGGCCCCCAGACCGAATAGCGCCCCCCCACCCAGTCTTCAAAGCCAAAGACGCGATCGGGCGCTATGCCCCAGTCGCTTGTTCGCTCGACGGCCGAAGAGACTGCCGCCAGATGCTCACCCACGCGGTCGGCCCCGACCCGCGCCGCAAGCCAGTCGCGGGCGGTTTCGGCATTTTTCATGGTCTCGACGGTGGTGAACGTCTTGGACACGACAACCACA
>JALSJL010000472.1 GCA_026989405.1 Marinosulfonomonas sp.
CGTCATCCCCTCCACCCGATCCCGGAAACGCCCCATCCCCCATGATGTGCAGGCTTATCGCGCGCGCAACCTGATCGAACGCGCCTTCTGCAGCCTCAAGGATTTCCGAAGCATTGCCACCCGCTATGACAAACTGGCTCGAAACTTCCTGTCAGCTGTCGCGCTGGCTGCTACAATCCTATGGTGGACTTGATTGAGTCTCGATCCTAGTTCCAGCAGTTCACCAGAACCGTCATCCCGCTTGCCAGCCCGGTCAGGTCTTCGGGGGCCATGCGGTCAGTGCTGTCTGCCGTGGCATAGTCGATGCCCTCGCCTTCAAGAAAATCGACGATGGCCCCTGCGTCGGCGGCAAATCTGACGTCATCGGGCAGGCGTTTTCCGTCGGCGGCCGACAGCGGCAGCAACATGCCGGCCACCGCACCGGTCGCGTCCAGCACCGGGCCACCCGAATCCGCCTCGGTCGCATTCAGCGACAGGCGGTCCAGCTTGCTTTCACCGTTCAGTCCCGTGAGGTCCAGCAACCGCCCGAAAGTGAGGGTTGGCGCGCCCAGAATGCCGCCATAGGAATACCCGGACACGGCGATTTCGGAGTTCAGGCGCGGCGTCGACATCCGGAACCGGGCGAGTGACAGCGGCGCCTGGGCTTCGTCCGGTCTGACCAGCGCCAGGCCGGTATCGTCATCGGTGGCCACGATCGAGCCCGTCATGGAGTCGTCCAGGGTTATGCGCTCGCACTGCCCCAGGGCTTTGGCCGAAGTCAGGACGGCACCATCCGCCGTGACAAAGAAGCCCGAGCGCGAAAACTCGGGGCGCCTTATGGCAAGGCCGGCCAGCAGGTCGCGCGACTGGCCTGCCTGGTCATCGCCGAAGTCATCCGCCAATACCGAGTCGGGCAGTGGCGCAAAACTGCTTTGCATCGCGGCCAGAACCATGTCGCGCCGCTTGTTGTCGCCGGCGGGCCAGATCAAGGTGTATCCCTTGATCTGGCCGCCAGACAGGCGCGCGAAACTGTGCGATGACATGCGCGCGTTTTCTCCGGTCAGTGTAAACTGCTGGCCCTTGAATGCGCGCGGGCCATCCAGCGGCACGATCTCCAGCGTTTGCATGATGTCGTAAAGGCCGCGCAGGGTGGCTTCATCGCCGCTTTGCGAAATCAGAAGGACGCGGACATTGCTGCCGTCCTTTTCACGAAACTGCACGAATGGCGGTTCGTATTTTTCGAATTCGACCAGCGCCATCGGCAGATCAATCTCGATCCCGGCCACGTCATCGCGGTAATAGGTCAGGCCCAGGCTGGCCAGGACGGCCTGGTAGCGATCAAGCAGGATCTGACGTTGCCTGGTGGTGAGCACGCCTGTGGGTTCGAAACTGTTGGCGGTTTGCCATTGGGCCATGGAATTGCGCGTGCCCGGGCCGAACGCGCCGTCAATGGCCGCGGTATAGAACCCTTCCCACTGCAGGGCGGTTTGCAGCAACTCGCGCTCCTGGCGGGTCAGCTGGCGTTCGGAACGGCGCGCCTGGGCCGGTGTCTCATCGGCTGCAACGGGGGCTGCAACAGGGGGCGTTGTTTCCGCCTGCTCGACCGGATCGGTCGGGGCAGGGGCGGGTTGCGCGGCCGGCTCTTGTGCGGTTGCGGTGCCCAGGGCGGCGCCAACCGGCCAGAACTGCCGGCGGAATGTGTTGCCGCTGACGATGTAGCTGTCCGACGGGATCTGCCGGGTGGCGCGAAGCTCCTGCAGCGCGTCCCTGGCCTCTTGCGCCGAAAACGGACCCAGCACGATGGCATACCATCCCGAGCGCAGGGCAAACCCGTTGACCCCCGGCAGGTCGCGCCCATAACGGCGCGCGGCATCCTGCGCCTGACCCAGGCTGCGTTTCGCCTCGATCTGTATCCAGTTCGACTGCTGAGCATGCAGGCTGGAGGCGAAAGTTGTCAGCAAGAAGAACATGCTGGCGAAAACATACTTGTTCATGAATGGTCCGTCCGCTTCCCTGATCCTGATTCCCGAGCGCGACACTAACGGCGCCGGGCGCAGAATGCACGTTGAGAATGGAGGCGATTCGTTGCACTGTCGCCCAACCCTTGCGAGGCGGCACCACATGAATTCGGACGAAAATGACACGAGCCTTGATCCTCGGGACTGGGCGGCCCTGCGCCGGGCCGCGCATGGGTTGCTGGACCAGGCACTGGATCATGCGCAGACTGCCCGCGCCGGACGGGTCTGGACCCCGATGCCCGCGGCCATGAAAGCCGGGTTTTGCGCAGGGCTTCCCGGCGCGCCGAGCCCGCCCGAATGGGTGGCCGAGCAATTGGCGTCACTGATGCCCTACGGCGTCGGGAACACGCATCCGCGGTTTTTCGGCTGGGTCCATGGGGCCGGAAGTCCGGGCAACATGTTGGCCGAGATCACGGCGGCCGCGATGAATGCCAACCTTGGTGGACGCGATCACGGCGCGGCGCAGGTCGAGCGCCAGGTCATTGACTGGTGCCGCGAGATGATGGGGTTTCCCGAAAGCTCCGGCGGGCTGGTCACGACGGGCACGTCCATGGCCACCATCATCGCGCTCAAGGTCGCGCGCGACAGGGCGCTGGACTGGACGAGCCGCGCCGAAGGTCTGGGTGCCGCGCCGCTTGTCGGCTATGCGTCCGAGCAGTCGCATGCCTGTATTGCGCGCGCTTTCGATCTGCTGGGGCTGGGAAGCGACGCACTGCGACGGGTCCCGGTCAATGCCGACTTCACCATGAACATCGCCGCCCTTCGCGATGTCATCGACGCCGACCGGCGCGCCGGGCTGCGGCCCTTCCTGGTGGTTGGCACCGCCGGAACCGTGAACACCGGAGCGATCGACGATCTGACGGCCCTGGTCCGAATTGCCCGGCGCGATGGCCTCTGGTTGCATGTCGACGGGGCATTCGGGGCCAGCCTGATGCTTTCGGACAGTTTGCGCGGGCGCCTCGCGGGGCTGGAAAAGGCGGACTCGCTGGCCTTCGATTTTCACAAGTGGATGCAGGTGAACTATGCGGCCGGTTGTGTCCTTGTGCGCGATGCGCAGGCGCAGCTGCGCAGTTTTTCCGACCGCCCGGACTATCTGGCGCGCGGCGGTCGCGGGCTTGCGGCCGGGGGCCCCTGGCCGGTGGATTTCGGCCCGGAACTGTCGCGTGAGTTTGCCGCACTGCGGATATGGGCGCATTTTCTGGAACACGGAACCGGGCGGCTGGCGCGGGTGGTCGAGGCCAATTGCGCGCAGGCGGCCTGGCTGGGCGCGCAGGTCGAGGCCGATTCGCAGATGCAGCTGCTGGCGCCGGTTGCGCTCAACATCGTGTGTTTCCGGATGATGCCGACCGAATGTGCCGACCCGGACCGGCTGAATGACGAGATCGTCGTGCAGTTGCAGGAAAGCGGCGTTGCCGCACCCTCGACCACCCGGCTGAACGGTATGCTGGCGATCCGGGTGAACCTGACCAACCATCGCACCCGCCAGAGCGACCTTGAAACCCTGCTGAGTGCCTGTCGCGAAACAGCGCAGCGTCTTGTCGCGACCGGCCGTTACTGAGCGAAGATGCCTGTCGGGATCGCAGCAGGTCTTGCGCCGGGCTGCGCCCGTCGCGGCGGGCGCGGGCTGGCGCCCGCGCCGGTGAGTATTTCTGGACAGAAGAAGCGGCGGGCCGGCGCGCATTGCCCGATTGACCCTGCCTGCGTCCCTGCCTATTGAGAGCGCGTCCCGAACGAAGGCAATGTGAATGACCACCAAATCCGCCCCGCCGCGCTCTTTTCAGGAGATCATACAGCGTTTGCAGACCTATTGGGGCGGGCAGGGCTGCGCCGTGCTGCAGCCCTACGACATGGAGGTGGGCGCGGGCACCTTCCACCCAGCCACCACGCTGCGCGCGCTTGGCCCCGGACATTGGGCGGCGGCCTTCGTCCAGCCTTGCCGCCGGCCCACGGACGGACGCTATGGCGAAAACCCGAACCGGCTGCAGCACTACTATCAGTTCCAGGTCATCATCAAACCCAGCCCGCCGGATTTTCAGGACCTGTATCTTGGCAGTCTCGAAGCCATCGGCGTCGACATGGAGATGCACGACATCCGTTTTGTCGAGGACGACTGGGAAAGCCCGACGCTGGGTGCCTGGGGCCTGGGCTGGGAGGTCTGGTGCGACGGCATGGAAGTCAGCCAGTTCACCTATTTCCAGCAGGTCGGCGGCCATGACTGCCACCCGGTTTCGGGCGAACTGACCTACGGGCTGGAGCGGCTGGCGATGTATGTGCTGGGCGTCGATCATGTGATGGACATGCCGTTCAACGACCCGGATGCCGCGATCCCGTTGACATACGGCGACATCTTTCGCCAGACCGAAGAAGAGTATTCGCGCTGGAATTTCG
Organism: Marinosulfonomonas sp.; assembly: GCA_026989405.1. Lineage (GTDB taxonomy): Bacteria > Pseudomonadota > Alphaproteobacteria > Rhodobacterales > Rhodobacteraceae > JAJRUE01. The sequence continues at coordinate 4,386 of JALSJL010000472.1, forward strand.
ATGTGGCCGATACTGACATGCTGCTGCGCCATTTCGAGGATGCCGAGACCGAATGCACGCGCATTCTGGCCCAGCCCGCGGATGACCCCAAGACCGGCAAGCGCATCGTCATGGTGCACCCGGCCTATGACCAGTGCATCAAGGCCAGCCACCTGTTCAACCTGCTGGATGCGCGCGGGGTGATTTCAGTGACCGAACGGCAAGCCTATATCGGGCGTGTGCGTGCATTGGCCAAGGCCTGTGCCGACGCTTTTCTTGAAACCGAAGCTGGTGGGTGGGCGGCCTGATGGGAAAATTCCTGGTGGCGTTCACGCTGATCTCGGCACTGGCGGCGGGTGCGGCGATCTACTACCTGCAGGTCTACGCGTTTTACGAGCCCGTGACACTTTCGGACACGCCGTCAATGCAGGGTGAAACGCAGATACGCCTGACTTCGCTGACCTCGGGCGCACCCGAACCCATCCTTGTGGACGACTTTCAGGGCATTGACGCCGACAGCTCACCGTTGCGGTTTCGGGCCTGTTTCAAGACGCCCAACTCGATCGCCATGCTCAGCGAAACCTATGTGCCTTACGAAAACCCGGTGCCGCTGATCGCACCCGACTGGTTCGGCTGCTTTGACGCGAAACAGCTTGGTCAGGATCTGAAAAACGGCCTGGCGGTTGCGTTTCTGGGCGAGGAAAACATCGAATATGGCATAGACCGGGTGATCGCGGTTTACGACGACGGGCGCGCCTATGTCTGGCATCAGATCAATGAATGCGGCGAGGTCGTGTTCGATGGCCAGCCGGTTCCCGAAGGCTGTCCGCCGCCGCCCGAAAGGAGCGAATGATGCCCGATCTGCTGATCGAACTGCTGAGCGAGGAAATTCCCGCCCGGATGCAACTGCGCGCCACTGCCGACCTGAAGCGGTTGGTGACCACGGGGCTGGTCGAGGCCGGACTGACCTACAAGAGCGCGGGGGGCTTCGTGACCCCGCGGCGTCTGGTTCTGTGCGTCGAAGACCTTCTGGCCAAGAGTCCGAAGGTGCGTGAAGAACGCAAGGGGCCGCGCGCCGACGCACCCGACAAGGCCATCGAAGGCTTCCTGCGGTCGACCGGGCTGACGCGTGACCAACTGGAAACGCGTGAAACGAAAAAGGGCGACGTGCTGTTTGCGGTGATCGAACGTCCGGGGCGACCGGCGGATGCGATCGTCGCAGACGTTCTGGAAAAGGCGATCCGGGATTTTCCGTGGCCCAAATCCATGCGCTGGGGGGCGGGATCTCTGAAATGGGTGCGCCCGTTGCATTCGATCCTGTGCATCCTGACCGATGAGGCCGGGGCGCGCGTCGTGCCGTTGACGGTCGAGGGCATTGTCTCGGGCGACAGCACCGTCGGTCACCGTTTCATGGCGCCTTCACGCTTTGGCGTGTCCGGTTTCGAAGACTATTCCGCCCGGCTGAAAAGAGCTTTCGTGCTGCTCGACCACGAGGAGCGCGCCAAGAAAATCTGGCACGATGCGACCAACTCCGCTTTCGCGCAGGGCTTGGAAGTTGTGGAAGACAGGGCGCTCTTGTCGGAAGTCGCCGGGCTGGTCGAATGGCCAGTGGTGTTGATCGGCGATATCGGCGCTGATTTTCTGGGCCTGCCGCCGGAAGTGCTGCAGACCTCGATGCGCGAACATCAGAAGTTCTTTTCGGTGAGAAACCCGAAAACCGACCGGATCGAGAAATTCGTGACCGTGGCCAACCGGGAAACCGCCGACGATGGCGCCACGATCCTGGCCGGGAACCAGAAGGTGCTCTCGGCGCGACTGTCCGATGCGCGGTTTTTCTGGGAAAACGACCTGAGGGTCGCGCGCTCGGGCCTGACGCCCTGGCTCGAAAGGCTGAAAAAGGTGACGTTCCACCGCAAGCTCGGCACGCAGTATGAGCGGATTGAGCGTATCGAGGCGCTGGCGCGCGATCTGGCCGGGCCGGTTGGTGCGCCGCTGGAAGACGCGACGCAGGCGGCGCAGTATGCCAAGGCCGATCTGGCGAGTGAAATGGTCTATGAGTTTCCCGAGCTTCAGGGGGTGATGGGGCGTTACTACCTTGCAGAGGCGGGGATGAACGCGGCCACGGCCCGCGCCGCGCAAGAGCATTACGCACCACTTGGTCCGTCGGATGATGTGCCGGGCGCGCCGGTGTCTGTCACTGTGGCTCTTGCCGACAAGATCGACATGCTTGCGGGTTTCTGGGCGATTGACGAAAAACCCACCGGTTCCAAGGACCCGTTCGCGCTGCGCCGTGCAGCCCTTGGCGTGATCCGCCTGCTGCTGGAAAACGACATTCGGTTGCGGCTCGACACATATTTCGATCGCCAGTTGTTGCGCTATGAGATCGCAACAAACGGCGAGGATGAACAGACCCGCGACGTCTTGCTGGCGCTTCTGAACGAGATTGCCGAGAACGGCGTTTTCAGTGCAGCCTGGCATGCGCTGAAAGACACTTTTGGCGACAAGGTGCCACCGCATGTTGAAAAGGTCTCCGAGAACCTGCCCGACACCTCGGCCGACTTGCTGTCGTTCTTCCATGACCGCCTGAAAGTCTATCTTCACGACAAGGGCATCGGCCATGATGTGATCGACGCCTGCATTGCCATGCCTGTCAAAGACGACCTGACGCTTCTGGTCAGGCGTGCCGAGGCGCTGCAGGCTTTCCTCAAGAGCGATGACGGGGAAAACCTTTTGCAAGGCTTCAAGCGTGCCAACAATATCCTGACCCAGGCAGAGGAAAAGGACGGGGTCGAGTATTCCTTCGGGGGCGATATCAAGTTTGCCGAGGCGGCCGAAGAAAAGGCGTTGTTCAAGGCCCTGGCTGATGCGGAAACCCGGATCAGGCAGGCCATGGAAGCCGAAGATTTCTCCGCCGCGATGGAGGCGCTCGCAGCCCTGCGCGCGCCGATCGATGCGTTCTTCGAGGCGGTGCAGGTCAACACCGACAACGCGGTCTTGCGCCGCAACCGGCTGAACCTTCTGTCCACGATCCGCACGCTTTGCCTTACGGTGGCCGACCTGCGCCGCATCGAAGGGTAAAGTCGGACCGGCAGTGCTGTGAGTATTTATTGGCAAGATGAAGATGTCATGCCCCCTTCATCTTGCCGTAAATACTCAATCGCGCAGCGTCCGCCGGAACGGCGGCTTGAGCAGCATGCATCCGACCGCGCTTGCACCAAATCAATCTCGCGCTATGCTGCGCTTGCAATTGCGAAGGTGCTGCAATGCAGAAAGTCTTGGACATGAACGGGGTGACCCGCATCAGGCGCGTGGCGCCAATTTCGAACGATACCCATGGCGGGCGGGCGAAATGCCTGCAACGGCTGATCCGGCTTGACCTTCCGGTGCCCGAAACCATGGCGCTTTCGTTTGATACCGTCCATCGAATTGCAGCCGGCGAGATGCCTGACGTTGAAGGGCTTCTCAGAACATTCGGAGATCAGCCGCTGGTCTCGGTGCGCCCAAGCTCGCAGGATCCCGATTGGGGGGGGCCCGGGGCATTGCTGAATATCGGTATGAACGATGCCAAGCACGCAGCTTTGGTCGAGAGCCACGGTGAAGAAGCTGCAAACGCGCTTTATCTTCGGTTTGTGCAATCATTTTCGATCAATATCGCGCGACTGGACCCGGAGATGTTCGAAATGGACAAGGGGCTGGGGCGCGATGCGCTGCAAGCGGCGCTCGATTCCTACGAGGCCGAGACCGAAGAATATTTTCCGCAGGATCCGGCGGTGCAATTGGCCGAGGTGCTGCGGTCCATGGCACGCGCCTGGGAAGGCACGTCGGCCCGGCTGCTGCGTCAGGCCAAGGGCGCGCCGGCCGATGCCGGCCTTGGGTTGGTTGTCCAGAAGATGGTCTTGGGGGTCGGGCCGGGTGAAAGTGGCGCGGGGGTCATTCAGTTTGTCAACCCGGCCACCGGCGCGCCACAGGTTACGGGTCGATACCTTGGCCAGAGCCAGGGGCGCGATGCGCTGCGGGCCACAAACGGAGCGCTCTACCTGACCAAGGATGGTCGCGGCGGCTCACTTGAAGTCAAATGCCCTGAATTGTTTGCGCAATTGAAACAGTTCGGCGCGCTGTGCCGGGAAAAGCTGCGTGAGGAAATGCAGATTGAATTCACGGTGGAAGACGGCACGCTGCATGTGCTTGATGCTGTGCGTGTGCCTCGCAATGCCCATGCGTCCGTCGAAATTGCGGTTTCCCTGGCGCGGGATGGGGTGATCAGCCGCGAAGAAGCCCTGTTGCGGGTCGAGCCG
>JALSJL010000473.1 GCA_026989405.1 Marinosulfonomonas sp.
TTGCCGAGTGGCCTTCAGGCTCAGAAAAACGGTCGTGCTGGTGGGCATGATGGGCGCGGGGAAAACCGCGGTCGGGACGGCCCTGGCGCGCCTGCTCGGGGTGGCGTTTCGCGACAGCGACGCCGAAATCGTGCAGGCGGCCAACATGACGATTGCCGAGATATTCGAACGTGACGGTGAAGCATTCTTTCGCCAGCGTGAAAGCGAGATATTGCAACGATTGCTGGAAGATACCCCGGCCATCCTTTCGACAGGCGGCGGCGCCTTCCTGAGTGGACGCAACCGCGAGATCATCGCCTCGCGGGGTGTTTCGCTCTGGCTCAGGGCCGATCTCGAATTGCTGTGGGCGCGGGTGCGCCACAAGGACACCCGGCCGCTGTTGCGCACGGCCGACCCGCATGAGACCCTGCGCCGCCTGTGCCTGGAGCGGGAACCGGAGTATGCAAAGGCCGAGATAACCGTCCGGGCAAGGCCGGAATTTTCGATCGAGGACATGGCACAGGAAGTGACCAAAGCGCTTCTGGAACGGCCGGATGTATTGAAGAGGGTTTGAATGGACGACGTTGTCGATGTGGATTTGGGCGCGCGGTCTTATGGCGTGCGCATCGGGCCGGGGCTGGTCGGGCGCGCCGGTCAGGAAATTGCCCCGCTTCTGAAACGGCCGCAGGTTGCGGTGATCACCGAGGAAACGGTGGCGGGTCTGCATCTGGAGGCGCTGCGCGACGGGCTTTCGGCAGCCGGCATCGGGATGCAGGCGCTGGTCTTGCCGCCGGGCGAAAAAACCAAGAGCTGGGCGCATCTGGAACAGTCGGTCGAGTGGCTGCTGGCGCAGAAGGTTGAACGAGGGGACATCGTGGTTGCCTTTGGCGGCGGTGTGATCGGCGATCTGGCCGGGTTTGCCGCGGCGATCCTGCGGCGTGGGGTGCGGTTCGTGCAGATGCCGACCTCGCTGCTGGCGCAGGTGGACAGTTCGGTGGGTGGCAAGACCGGGATCAATTCCCCGGCCGGCAAGAACCTGGTCGGGGCGTTTCACCAGCCGTCGCTGGTGCTGGCCGACATTGATGTTCTGGGCACGCTGGATGCGCGCGATTTCCTGTCGGGCTATGGCGAGGTGGTGAAATACGGGCTGCTCGGGGATGCGGCGTTCTTCGCCTGGCTGGAGGCCAACGGCCCGGCGCTGGCCGCCGGAGACCGTGCATTGCGTCAGGAAGCGGTGCGGCGGTCGGTGGCGATGAAGGCCGGGATCGTTGCGCGCGATGAAACCGAGCAGGGCGAGCGCGCCTTGCTGAACCTCGGGCACACCTTTGGCCACGCGCTTGAGGCGGCAACCGGCTATGGCGACCGGCTGCTGCATGGCGAAGGCGTGGCGATCGGCTGTGCGCTGGCCTTCGAGCTGTCGGCGCGGCTGGGGTTGTGCGCGCAAGAAACGCCCGGCCGGGTGCGGGCGCATCTGCGCGCGATGGGGATGAAGACCGACGTGAGCGACATACCCGGAGAGTTGCCGGATGCCGATGCACTGCTGGCGCTGATGGCGCAGGACAAGAAGGTGGTGGATGGCCGGATGCGTTATGTGCTGGCGCGTGACATCGGCGACGCCTTCGTTGCCGAAGAGGTGGCCTCGGCCACAGTTCACGAGGTTCTGGAAGATGCGCTGAGCGGGGCATTGAAGGGCGGCGGCGCCTGACGGCGCCATTCCCTTGTTCTTGCGCCGCGCGTTGCGCGCCGCGGGGCCTCCGGCGGGGATATTTTCACAAAGAAGAAGTGGCGGGCATTTGCGCCGGACGGTCGGACCAGGTGAGGGTCTTGTGGTCGAAGCCGGTTTCGATTGTCGGTTTCACGATGCGGAAATAGGGCGACAGGTCGAAATCGCGCGGCACGAACAGGGAATGGTGGCGGATCGTCAGGATTTCCCTGGCGCAGGGGTCGGGGCAGTTGTTTTCTATGATCGGAAGGATCGGGTAGCGGACCTGTTGGAAGGCCTCGGCAATGAGGGTCGAGCAGATTGCGCGGGTCGGGTCGCCCGAGCCCAGTGACAGCATGCGCCGCCGCCAGCGTCGTGGCACCGGTGGCTGGGGCAGCAGGTAACGGGCCAGATCGAAGACGTTCTTGAGGTCGTAGGTCTTGCCAATTGCCGATTTCATGTAGGCCACGACGGTTTCGAGTTCGTCCGGGGACAGGGACACGGGGCGACAGATGCGGGTGTTGAGGGTTTCGTAGTTCGAGATCGGCACGCAGCGCACGCCTTCGGTCAGGTCGGCCTCGATCAGTTCGTCGCCGTCGCCGCACTGGCAGACGCAAAAGGCGGCATGGGACCAGGTGGATTGCGTCAGATACTTGATCGCGCCGGAAATGCGCGTATTGCCCTCGACCAGCAGCACGTCGCCCGGACGCAGGGTCTTGCGCAGCAGGTCGGCCGGGGCAACCGAGAAAGCGGTGTAGCCGCTGACCTCCTTTTCCAGGAACGCCGCAAGCCGCCGCCCGACGGCGGAGGATACCCGGTTTGCCATGATCTGCATCCTCACGATTTCGCGCGTCTTCATTTTGTGTATAGGCGCCGGTCCGGATAACATGAAATCAAATGATTGCGCGCCTGGTCGCGGTGCCGGTCAGAACACCTGCGCAATCATACCGACCGGCGGCAGGGGATCATCGGGGCCGGGTCTGGGGGCGCCCATGCGGGCCAGTTCGATGCGCTGCCAGGTCGGGCTGGCTTTTTTGCCCTGGGGCCAGATCAGACTCAGCAGATACCGGAAACGCGGAGATTGGGTGGCGAGCATCTCGATCTGGTCGATGAAGCGCGGCCCGTGGGTGGCGACGAGCGTTTCCAGCGTGCCGGTCGCCAGCAACAACGCCTGTTGCGGCGTTTCCAGTTCGATCATCGCCAGAAGCACCACGCGAAAGGCCGTGTCCGGGCTGTGAAAGGCAAGCTCCACCGCGCAGTCATTGGCCCATTCCGCTTGCAGTCTGCGGGTCCGGTCCGAAGGTTGGACACTGGTGGCTTCGATGTATGTTGCGAGGACATGGGCGACGTGGTCGGCATCGAACAGCCCGCCGGGGCGGCACGGGTGCTCGGCGCGGTAACGGCAGGCCAGGCAAAGCGGGGGTTGGCTGGCGGGGCTATCCATCACAACCGCCTGCTCATTTGCGCAGCGCGGCCTTTTCGTTGCCGCGTTTGAAGTTACCGGTCACGCGCGCCATCAGCTGTTGCCCGCCCGGGCCGGGTGCATCCTTCATGCGGCGCACAAACCTGTCGGCGGCTTGTCCTCGCAGGACGGTTACAGGCTGGCCAAGATGGAAAACCGTGACCTCGCCGGATTTCGACAGCCGAAAGGAAAAGGTATCATCGCGTCTGAATGTCATGGCTGCGCATATCCTTGCACGAATGGCGCGCTCAGACCATCATTTCCTTGGTCTTGCTGAGCGTCAGTTCGGGGTGGTCGCGCTCGATCCGGTCGATGTCCCATTGCAGGCGGGTCAGGTAGACCAGATCGCCGTCATTGTCATGGGCGATATGGCCCTTGTTGACGTTCACGAAACTGTCCACCGCGTCCTTCGGGCCGGTGATCCAGCGCGCCGAGGTGAACTGGCTGGGCTCGAAACGCACCGGCAGCGAATATTCCTGTTCGATCCGGCTGGCGAGCACCTCGAACTGCAAGGCGCCCACGACGCCAACGATGAAGCCCGCGCCGATCATCGGCTTGAACACCTTGGCCGCGCCTTCCTCGGCGAACTGCATCAGCGCCTTTTCGAGGTGCTTGGCCTTCATCGGGTCGCCCGCGCGCACGGTTTGCAAAAGCTCCGGCGCAAAGGACGGGATGCCGGTGACGCGCAGGTTTTCGCCCTCGGTCAGCGTGTCGCCGATGCGCAGCTGCCCGTGGTTGGGGATGCCGATGATGTCGCCGGCCCAGGCCTCTTCGGCCAGTTCGCGGTCGGCTGCCAGAAACAGCACCGGGTTGGTCACCGCCATCTGCTTTTTGCTGCGCACATGGGTCAGCTTCATGCCGCGCCGGAAATGGCCCGAGGCAAGGCGCAGGAAGGCGACCCGGTCACGGTGCTTTGGGTCCATGTTCGCCTGCACCTTGAAGACAAAGCCGGAAACCTTTGGTTCTTCAGGGGAAATCTGGCGGGGGGTGGCGCTTTGCGGCTGCGGCGGCGGGCCGAAATCGGCAATGCCGCGCATCAGTTCCTGCACCCCGAACGAGTTGATCGCCGAGCCGAACCAGATCGGTGTCATGGTGCCTTCGTGCAGCGCCTGCATGTCGAGCGCCGGCAGCAGTTCGCGCGCCATCTCCACGTCTTCCAGAAACTTTTCCAGCAAGTGCCCGGGCACGTGCTCGGCCAGTTTCGGGTCATCCAGCCCCTTGATTTCAATGCTTTCGGCCACGACGTTGCGGTCAGAGCGGTCCATCAGTTCCAGCCGGTCGTTGAGCAGGTCGTAACAGCCGATGAACTCGCGCCCGACACCGATCGGCCAACTGGCCGGGGTCACGTCAATGGCGAGATTTTCCTGAATTTCGTCGATGATGTCGAAGGTCTCGCGGCTTTCGCGGTCCATCTTGTTGCAAAACGTCAGGATCGGCAGGTCGCGCAGACGGCAGACCTCGAACAGCTTGCGGGTCTGGCTTTCGACGCCCTTGGCGCCGTCAATCACCATCACGGCGGCGTCCACCGCGGTCAGCGTGCGATAGGTGTCTTCGGAAAAGTCGCTGTGGCCCGGCGTGTCCACAAGGTTGAACCGGTGCCCGTCGAAATCGAAGCTCATGGCCGAAGCCGAAACCGAGATGCCGCGCTCCTGCTCCATCTTCATGTAGTCCGAGCGCGTGCGCCGCGCCTCGCCCTTGGCGCGCACCTGGCCGGCCATCTGGATCGCGCCGCCATACAGCAGGAACTTTTCGGTGAGAGTCGTCTTGCCGGCATCCGGGTGAGAGATGATCGCGAAGGTCCGGCGGCGGGCAATTTCCGGGGGCAACGGGGCCTGATTGTCTTTCTGGTCCAACATGTAGCGACGTATAGGCCAGGGTGGGCAGGGGTGCAATCGGCAACCGGGGCGGATTTAACGCGATATTCAGGTGCGTCGGTTTGACTGTGGGCATGACTGGGGCGAATTTTGGCAACCGCGTTTCACGGCGCTGCATGGTATGGCTTGCTGGCGCGGCGGTGTTGTCGGGCTGTGGTGGCGACGATTTGTCGGGGCCGGTGCGCACGACGCCGCCGGTCAGCTATGCCGCCTATGACGCGCAGTCAGCCGCCTTGCATGCCACCTGGGACCCGGCCGGGTTCACCCCGCCTGCCAGCCTGCCGCTGAGCGGCGCGGCGCAGTTTGCCGGGGTCATGCGCCTGCACCTGGAGGGGGCGGCGGGTGACATTCCGCTGAACGGGGCCACAGTCTTGAACGTGGCCTTTGCCAGTAACAGCCTTTCGGGCAGTGCCAGCGGGTTCGTGGGCGTGAGCGGCGACCAATACGCCGGCACGCTGACCGTGGTCAATGGAACGATTGATCGTGCGGCGGACCCCCAGAACCAATACACATTCTCGGCCAACATGTCTGGCACCCTGTCGGGCGCTGCCGGCAGCTTTGCGCTCACCGCGGACATGAATGGCGATTTTCTTGGGGCGAACCACGGGGCCGCGAGCGGGCTGGTTGCCGGATCGCTGGCCTCTGCTGCGGGCACCGGATATCTTTTCGGTGATTTCATTGCCGAGCGCTGAGGTCCGAATTTCTTGGGCCGGGCCATTGTCAGGCGTGGCGCTTTGTTCCATCGTGCGGCGGAAACCAAATCAAGAGGTGTCCTGATGGATATGGGAATTGCCGGCAAACGCGCCGTGGTCTGTGCATCGTCAAGGGGGCTTGGCCTTGGGTGCGCGCGGGCGCTGGCGGCTGAGGGCGTCAACCTTGTGATGAACGCCCGCGGGGCCGAGACGCTGGAGGCCTCGGCGCAGGCCATCCGCGATGAGTTTGGCGTTGAGGTTGTGACCGTGGCGGCCGACATCACCACGCCGGCGGGGCAGGAGGCGGTGCTTTCGGCCGGCACGGGGGCTGAAATCCTGGTGAACAATGCGGGCGGGCCGCCGCCGGGCATGTGGACGGATTGGCAGCGCGATGATTTCATCGCGGCACTTGACGCCAACATGCTGGCCCCGATTGCGATGATCCAGGGGCTTGTGCCCGACATGATGAAGAACAAGTGGGGCCGGGTGGTGAATATCACGTCGATGTCGGTCAAGGCGCCGGTCGCGGTTCTGGGCTTGTCGAACACCGCACGCACCGGGCTGACAGGCTTTGTCGCCGGCACCTCGCGCCAGGTCGCGCCCGAGGGCGTGGTAATCAACAACCTTTTGCCCGGCATTCACGCAACCGCGCGCGCCGATGCGCTGGACGGTGCGGTGGCCAAGGCCGAGGGGATCAGCCTTGAAGAAGCCCGCGCGCGGCGCGAAGCGACCATCCCGGCGCGGCGCTACGGCACGATCGAGGAATTCGGCGCTGCCTGCGCTTTTCTGTGCTCGCAGCACGCCGGTTTCATCATCGGACAGAACATCCTGCTGGACGGCGGGCAGATCAACTCGACCCTGTAGCGGCATTGCTTGCCCTTGCGGGGCCGTGTGCGGGCTGCTATCTGGCCGAATGTCCGATGCTTTTGATCGGGTAAAACAAGAGGCACAGCCGGGTTGAGCAGCGACACCCCCAGACTGGAAGTTCGAAACATCACCCGCCGCTTTGGCGAGCGGACGGTTGTCGACGACTTGTCGCTTCGTGTCATGCCCGGTCAGGTGACCTGCCTGCTTGGTCCCAGCGGCTGCGGCAAGTCAACGACGCTGCGCATCATTGCCGGCGTGGACCGGCAGGATGGCGGCACCGTGCTTGTCGACGGTCAGGTGATTTCGTCAGAAACGGTTGATACCCCGCCCGAAGGCCGGTCAATCGGCCTGATGTTTCAGGATTTCGCCCTGTTTCCGCACCTTTCGGTTGCTGAAAACGTGGCCTTTGCCCTCAAGGGCGGGGCCACGGCCAATCGGGCGCGGGTCACCGAGTTGCTCAGGCGCGTGAACCTTGTGCATCTGCATGATGCCTATCCGCATGAACTGTCGGGCGGCGAGCAACAGCGCGTGGCCCTTGCGCGTGCGCTGGCGCCCAGGCCCAGGATCATGCTGATGGATGAGCCATTTTCGGGCCTGGATGAACGCCTGAAAGACGATATCCGCGATACGACGCTGGAGATACTCAAGGACGAAGAGACCGCGGTCCTGCTGGTGACGCATGAGCCGGCAGAGGCCATGCGGATGGCCGATGAAATCGCCCTGATGCGCGATGGCCGGATCGTCCAGAGCGGCGCGCCCTATAATATCTACAATGCGCCGGTAGACAAGGAAGCAGCGGCGTTTTTCAGCGATATCAACGTGATATGCGGGGAAGTCAAGGGGGCGCTTCTGATGACCCCCTTCGGAGAGTTTCTGGCTCCGGGCCATGAAGATGGCACCCGGCTGGAAATCGTCATCCGCCCGCAGCACCTGCGTATCGACTTTGACCGCGGCGGCAAGGGGCCCGACCCGACCCCGCAAGACGGCGTGCCGGCGCGCGGGGTCGTGGTGCGGGCGCGTTTCATGGGCCGCGAAAGCCTGGTCGAGTTCAAGATGGATCATGATGGCTCGATCCTGAAAGCCACGGTGCCGTCGGTTTTTCTGCCCAGGCCCGGCACCGCGCTCTGGTTGATGATCCGGCGTGGCCGATGTTTTGTCTTTCCGGCGAAAGACGGCGATTGCCAGAAACCGGCCGAGCGCGACGCAAGCCCGGCCAGCCCCGAAAGCCGCCCGCTCAACCAGGGGTGACGGCCAGTTCCTGGATGTGGGCAATGCGATCAAGGCGCAGGGTCCGCATGGTTTTGGCCTGCTCGGACCACACCGTGCAGGTCCAGACCCGCCCCCAATAGTCCAGTTTCAGCACCTTCACCGTTTCATGGCTCGGGCCGGTGTCATCCGACCTGTGGCTCAGCCGCAGGCGACGCCCCGCGCGCAGCGCCGCGCGCAAGACCGGGATATGGCGAATGCCGGCCGCCGTGTCGGCAAACGGATGGACCGACAGCCCCCAGCGGGTTGTGTCCGAGACCCGGTTTTCCGGAAGCGCGGCGTCGATCTTGGCCGCCAGGTCGCGCGCGGCGGCCCGCAGGGTCTCGTCGTCGGCTTCGGTCATGACGGCCAGGCCAAGATGCAGCGCTTCCAGTTCGGCCATCGACAGGTTGAGCGGGGGCAGGGTAACAGGTTCGGTCATGTAGTAGCCGACCCCGCGCGCGCCCTGGACGGGAACGCCGGAATTGCGCAGCGTTTTCATGTCGCGATACAGGGTTCGCTCGGTCACGCCGAGGCTGCGCGCAAGGTCGCAGGCGCGATGGCGTTGCCCGTCGCGCAGCAAGGAGATCAGCGAGACCAGCCGATCTTTGCGGGCCGGCCTTT
>JALSJL010000474.1 GCA_026989405.1 Marinosulfonomonas sp.
CACACGGGGTTCGTGCAGCCAGACGTGACCCTCGGCCACGCCCTCCTGGCCAATGCCTGCCCTGAACAGCACCGGTTTCTGATGCGGGGCGGCCAGGGCGGCGCCCTCGCCGACAAATGCACCCAGTTCGGCCATTTCAGCAAGAACCATGGCCACGACTTCCAGGGCATAGACCGCATCGTCCGAGCATTGGCGCGAGTCTTTCGATTGCACAACCAGAACCCCGATGGTTTCCCCAAGGCGCTGAATCGGGATGCCGAGAAAGGAAGAAAAGACTTCTTCGCCGGTCTCGGGCATGAACCGGAAGCCACGTTCCTTTGGCGCGCTGGCGGTATTGACCGGTATGCCGGTGCGCGCGACCCGGCCAACAAGACCTTCGCCGATCCGCAGGCGCGTCTTGTGCACGGATTCGGGGTTGAGTCCTTCGGTTGCGCACAGTTCGAGGGTATCGGAATCACGAAACAGATAAACCGAGCACACGTCCGAGCCGGTGCTTTGCGCGATCAGTTGCGTGATCCGGTCCAGGCGGGTCTGGCCGGCGCTGTCATCGTTCAGCACATCGCGCAGGCGTCTCAGCAACTGGCGGCTGTCGGTTTCGGTTTGTGATTGTTCGGCCATCGTCCCCTTGTCGGCGCGCGGCCGTCAGGCCGCCTTTTCCAGTTCAAAGGCATCATGCAGTGCCTGCACCGCAAGTTCCAAGTATTTCCGGTCAATGAGCACTGAAATCTTGATCTCGGATGTTGTGATCACCTTGATGTTGATGCCTTCATGGGCCAGCACGTCAAACATTTTTGCGGCCACGCCGGCATGGCTGCGCATGCCGATACCCACCACGGAAACCTTGGCGACATCGGTGTCGGCCACGAGATCATGGTAGTTGATTTCGCCCGAATCCTTGGCCGCCTGAACGGCCTTTTCAGCCCGCGCCACCTGGTCGACGGGGCAGGAAAATGTCATGTCGGTGCGCCCGTCTTCGGCGATGTTCTGCACGATCATGTCGACATTCACCCCAGCATCGGCCAGCGGCACGAAGATGGCGGCGGCGATGCCGGGGCGGTCGGCCACCGAAATCAGCGTCATCTTGGCTTCGTCGCGCGAATAGGCGACACCGGCTACAACGTTGCTTTCCACGATTTCCTCCTCGGGGCAGACCAGCGTGCCCGCGTTTTCGTCGAATTCACCAAAGCTTGACAGCACACGCAGGCGCACACCATAGCGCATCGCCAGTTCGACCGAGCGGGTCTGCAACACCTTCGCGCCGAGCGATGCCAGTTCCAGCATTTCCTCAAAGGCGATCTTGTCAAGCTTGCGCGCCTTGTCGCTGATGCGCGGGTCGGTGGTGTAGACACCGTCGACATCGGTGTAGATGTCGCAGCGTTCGGCGCCGAAGGCGGCCGCAAAGGCCACCGCGGTCGTGTCGGACCCGCCACGGCCAAGCGTGGTGATGCGGCCTTCCGGGCTGATGCCCTGAAACCCGGCGACAACCGCAACTTTCATGCCCTCGGCAAACTTGGCGGTGATATTTTCGGTCGGAATTTCCTCGATCCGCGCCGCGCCGTGGGCGGAGGTGGTCTTCAACGGCACCTGCCACCCCTGCCAGCTGCGCGCCGGCACGTCCATTTCCTGCAAGGTCAGCGCCATCAGCCCGGCCGTCACCTGCTCGCCCGACGAAACCACCGCGTCATACTCGCGCGCATCATGCAGCGGCGAGATTTCATCGACCCAGCTCACCAGTTCATTGGTCTTGCCCGACATGGCCGAAACGATGACGATCACGTCATAGCCGTTCGCAACCTCGCGCCCGACGCGCTTGGCGGCGCGACGGATGCGGTCGAGCGTGGCGACGGATGTGCCGCCGAATTTCATCACGAGAACAGGCATGGATACGCGCGCTTGCCAACTGGTTGATTGATCGGGGGTTACCTATGGGAAGGGGGGGCAAAGGGCAAGGGCGTTGCGCGGGCCCCGGCAGGCTTTCGCGCGGGCTCAGAAAAGCTGCAGCTTACCGTCCCAGGTCTCGAAGCAGCCGGTTGTATCAAGCGACAACGCGGCGAACCGTTCGACAAGCCCGGCGACCGATTGTTCGACCGAAATGTCGGCATCTGTTCCGCCCATGTCGGTGCGCACCCAGCCCGGATCATAGATGCCAACCGCAATGCGATCGGCGCGCAGGTCGGTTGCCAGGTTGCGGCCCAGGTTCAGCACGGCGGCCTTGGAAGCGCGATAGGCGTAGCTTCCGCCCGACGAACGGGCGTTGCTGGCCATGCTGGATGACATGATGGCAATCCTGGCATCGCGCGCGGCGCGCAGGTTTGGCAACAACGCCTGAATGACCAGGAAAACCCCGGTAACATTGGCCGCAAACGTCTGCGCCCAGAGGCTTGGCGGGTAGCCGCGATCAAGCTCTTCGGTCTTGTCGAGGTAAATGCCGGCGTTGCACACCAGCATGTCGACCGGCACATCGGCCAGCCGGTCGGCCATGGCCAGAATGGCGCGCGGGTCAGTTACATCGAGCGGGAACAGACCGTCCTGCCCGTTGCGCGATGTGCCAAGCACGATATCGCCATGGTCCCGGAAGTGGTCGGACAACCCTTTGCCCAGACCCCGGCTGGCACCGGTGATCAGGATGATTCTCAATTGGTCTTGCGGGTCGGCATGAAAGGCAAGGGGGCAACGGGCACGCCGTCTTCGATCAGGCGCCTGGCTTCTTCGCCGTCGGTTTCGCCATAAATGGAACGCTCCGGCGCATCGCCATCATGGATCGCGCGCGCCTCGCGGGCGAAGTCGCTGCCGACATATTCCGAGTGCTCCTGGATTTTCTGTTTCAGTTCGCTGAGAGCGGCCTCGGCAGGCGAGGATGGCGCCGTCAAGGCATGCATTTTCTGATCCGCCCCGACGTCCGCGTCACCGGCAGCCTGGTTTCGGGATTGACGGGCAGGGCGGACATTCGGGGCCATGACGGCCTTGGCAACTTCGGTGCTGCCGCAGATCGGGCAGTTGACCATGCCACTGGCCCGCAGGGTTTCATACGCGCCGCCGGTCTTGAACCAGCTTTCGAACAGGTGTTCTTCCGAACATTTCAATGAAAACTTGATCATGTCTTCCTTTGCCTTTCGGGCTTTGCGAACCATAGCCAATTTGGTCCGAAATACAATATTGCCCGTTTGTGGCGGTCATTTGACGACAGGGGAAAAACCCTTGATGAGTTGGCGCAACTCCGGGTTGTCGACCGATGCAGCGGCACGTTTCAGGCTCATCCAGCGGCGCTTGCGCTGCCCACGCTCGGGAAAAATTGCATGCAGGCGCTTGACCTTGAGAGGGTAGACCGCCACGACAATCGGCTGGGTCACCCCTTTCACGGGTTTGGCGTAGGTATAGATGCCAAGGCACACGGGGCTGATCTTGCCTTCCGCCCCGGCTTCTTCGAAGGCTTCGGTTGCCGCAGTCTCGGCCGGGGTGGCATTGTCCATTGGCCATCCCTTCGGAATGCCCCAACGCCCGGACTTTCTTGCCGTGATCATCAGAACCTGAACCTTGTCCTTGCGGATCCGATAACACAGGGTTCCAAATTGCGTGCTGACCCCGGTCTTGCCTGAGTTGGCCAGCCTTATCTGCCTCTGTTTCACCTTGGATGCTCTCATTGAATCATGCTGCTCATACGCTTGACGCGCATTGTTTGTTATTGTGCTAACATATCAGAAAAGCCCCGCGCATCAATCCTGTGGCCAGTCAGGTCGCAGCGTCGTGAACAAGAGCAGCCAGCCGGCGGACCAGGTTCCGGAAATCCGCGCCCTCGGGGCGCAACCCCGACAACGCGTTCCGGGCCCGCTCGGTGGCGGCGCCGGTTGCGGTTTGCGGGGCCGGCCGAGACAGCACATCCGCCAGTTCCCGGGCGTTTTCCACCCGACGCGCGGCCCTGGCACATGCCAGCGCCTCGTAGGCTTCGGCATGGTTGCGGGTGTCGGGGCCATGCAGGACGAAAGAGCCAAACTGAACCGGTTCGACCGGGCTGTGGCCGCCCTTGTCGGAAAATGACCCGCACATCAGGGTCTGGCCTGCCACCGAATACAGCAGCGCCATGTCGCCAAGCGTGTCGGCAAGGTAGATGTCGGCGTTTCGCGCCGGTTCGCGACAACCCGAGCGGATCTGGCAGGTAAAGCCCGACCGTGCGATCAGCTTTTCGATCTGGGGCGCACGTTCGGGGTGGCGCGGGGCAATGATCAGACGAAGGTCGGGCCGGGTGAGGCGGGCACGGGCAAAGCCTGCAAGCACGATCTCATCGTCGCCCTCATGGGTGGATGCGGCAAGCAGGGTTGCCGCGCGGTCGAATACGGCGCGAAACTGGTCAAGCTCTTCCGGGTCCGGCATGTCCAGGGCAACGCCTGCTTTCAGGTTCAGGGGGCGCTCGATCCTTTCTGGCGCAAGACCCAGATCAGCAAACCGCTTCGCATTGATATCATCAAGCGGCACAAGAAATGCGACCGTGTCCATGACGCGGCTTGCCAGCTTCCCGAACCAGCCCCAGATACGCACCGAATCCGCCGACAATCGCCCGGTCAGCCAGACAATCGGCAGGCCCGACTTGTGTGCTTCCAGCATCCGGACAGGCCAGAGCTCGTTTTCGAGCACGACATAGGCGCCGGGGTGCCACGTCGCCAGAAAACGCCGCACAATCGAAGGATAATCCAGTGGCGCCAACCGCACTTCGGTCCGTGGCAGGTTCCATCCGCTCGCCATTTTCCGGGCCGTTGTGCTGTTGCTGGTTATGATGAAATGCAAACGGTCGTCCTGGGCCAGCAGGGCCTGGACCAATCCGCGTGCCGCCGTCAGTTCCCCCAGGGAGGCGCCATGCAGCCAGATCCGCGGGGCAGGCGGACCAGACCGGCCATCAAGTGCCAGGCGTTCGCGCAGCTCTGCCCGGCTCTCACGCCCCCGCACGACAGACAACAGGAATTTCAACGCCAGAAGCGGGGCGAGCAACAGTGTAATGGCGCGGTAGATCAGCAATTTGGCCCCCGAATTGAGCGCAAACCCTAGTGTTCACGAACAATAACGGCAAGCACTATGCTGGTATCCTGAAAGGGGGGCACGGCAAAAGCCCCGCCGGTCTGACGGGGCTTTCGCGTTTTCTGACGGTTGTTTTTCGCTCAGATCCTGGTCTTGCGAAGATAGGGGAAGATGACTTCGATTTCGCCAAACTTCTGTTTGGCGGTCTCGTCATCTAGACCCAGGGAAACAATCACGTCCTGACCCTCAGTCCAGTTGGCAGGGGTTGCCAAAGGCTCTTTGTCGGTCAGTTGGATCGCGTCAAGCGCGCGCAGGATTTCCGCGAAGTTGCGGCCGACCGACATCGGGTAAGCCATGATCAGGCGGATTTTCTTGTCCGGCCCGATGATGAACAGAGACCGAACGGTGGCGCTGTCAGCAGCGGTGCGGCCGTCGGGCAGGTAGGCATCTGCCGGCAGCATGTCATAGAGCTTGGCGATCTTGAGCTCGCTGTCATCGAGGATCGGGAAGGTCATGGGCTTGCCGGAATAGGTCTCGACATCGGCCTTCCACTTGAGGTGGTCCTCAACCTTGTCAACGGACACACCGATGACCTTGGTGTTGCGCTTGGCCCATTCGTCAGCCAGTTGCGCCACGGCGCCGAATTCGGTTGTGCACACCGGCGTGAAGTCCTTGGGGTGCGAAAACAGGATGGCGTAGCTGTCGCCGATCCAGTCGTGAAACTTGATTTCGCCCTCGGTGGAGTCTGCAGTGAAGTCCGGGGCGACATCGTTGATTCTCAGTCCCATTTGTCTGATCCTTTGCAATGGTTGGTGAACCTATGGGGGCTAGATAGGAACGCGGGCCGGCCAATCCCATGCGGCGGTTTGTCCCCTGATCTGTGTGACAATATCACAATCGGGCGTCGTTTCTTCCCCTATCTGTGCCCGGATGACGGTTGTTTTCGGCAAACATGGTCGCAGGCGCCGGATTTCATGTTATTGATGCATTCAAGACGCGACAGGATAACGTGCGGCAAGCTTGCCGTGACGAAGGAGAAACGAGATGTTTGGATTTGACGCGCTGGAACTGGCGCGGATGCAATTTGCATTCACAGTGTCCGCCCATATCATCTTTCCGGCCTTTTCGATCGGACTTGCAAGCTACCTTTTCGTGCTCAACGCGCTGCACGCCCTGACCGGGCGGGATGTCTTCATTCGCGTCTTCGACTACTGGAAGACCATCTTTTCGGTCGTCTTCGGCATGGGCGTCGTTTCCGGGATTGTCATGTCCTACCAGTTCGGAACCAACTGGCCGGTTTTTGCCGACAAGACCGGGCCGGTGCTCGGGCCGATGCTTGGCTACGAAGTGATGAGCGCGTTTTTCCTCGAGGCGGGCTTTCTCGGCGTCATGCTGTTCGGCCGCGAGCGGGTCGGTCAGGGGCTGCACCTGTTTGCGACCGCGATGGTGGCGCTGGGCACCCTGATCTCGGCAACCTGGATCCTGAGCGTGAACAGCTGGATGCAAACCCCCGCCGGATACGCGGTCAACGATGTCGGGCAGTTCGTGCCGGAAAACTGGTGGGAAGTGGTGTTCAACCCGTCATTTCCCTACCGCCTGGTTCATATGGTCCTTGCCGCCTACCTGACCACGGCGCTGGTGGTTGGCGGCGTCGGGGCCCTGCACCTGCTGCGCAACAGGGCCGATGAGGGCGCGCGGGTGATGTTCTCCATGGCCATGTGGATGCTGATCACCGTGGCGCCGCTGCAGATCCTTGTCGGCGACGAACACGGGCTGAACACGCTCGAGCACCAGCCGGCCAAGATTGCCGCGATGGAAGGGCACTATGAAACCCACGAAGGGGGCACGCCGCTGATCCTGTTCGGCATCCCCGATGACGAAGCCGAGGAAACCCGCTACGCGCTGGAAATCCCATACCTTGGCTCGCTGATCCTGACCCGCACGCTGGACGGCTCCATTCAGGGTCTGAAGGCGTTCCCCAAGGATGAGCGCCCGCCGGCGGAAATCGTGTTCTGGACATTCCGCATCATGGTCGGGCTGGGCTTTGCGATGCTCGGGCTGGGGCTGTGGGGTGCTTGGGCGCGATGGCGCGGAACGCTGTTTGACGCGCGGTGGCTGCACAGGGCGGCGATCCTGATGGGGCCGTCGGGGTTCGCGGCGGTGCTTGCCGGCTGGATCACCACCGAGGTCGGCCGCCAGCCCTGGACGGTTTACGGGCTGCTGCGCACGGCCGAAAGCGTCGGGCCGCTGGAAGCATCGGCCGTGGGAACGTCGCTGATCGTGTTCATCCTGGTGTATTTCGCGCTGTTCGGAACCGGCACGTTCTACATCCTGAGGCTGATGAACATTCCCTGCCGGGACGGGCTCGATATCCGCAATCTCGGCCCGACCCGAGCAGCCGGGCTGACCCCCGGCATTGCGCAAATCATTGAAGGCGAGGAGGACGGGCGATGATCTTCGATCTGGCATTCATCTGGGCGGGCGTCATAGCATTCGCCATCCTGACCTATGTGATCCTTGACGGCTTCGACCTTGGGATCGGGATCGTGTTTCCGCTTTTGCGAAAGGGGAAAGACCGCGATACAGCCATGAATTCGGTCGCCCCGATCTGGGATGGCAACGAAACCTGGCTGGTGCTGGGCGGGGGCGGGCTTTATGCCGTGTTTCCACTGGCTTACGGGGTGGTGCTGTCGGCGCTATATGCTCCGATAATCGCCATGCTGATCGCGCTGATCTTCCGCGGGGTCGCGTTCGAATTCCGCTGGCGCACCGAGCGCTGGAAGCGCATCTGGGACTGGTCCTTTGCCGGCGGTTCGCTGGTCGCGGCCTTTGCCCAGGGCGTGGCGCTCGGGGCAATGGTGCAGGGAATAGAAGTGGCCGGGCGGGCCTATGGCGGCGGAAACTGGGATTGGCTGACGCCGTTTTCACTGCTCACGGGGGGTGCCGTGGTGGTGGGCTATGCCCTGCTGGGCACCACCTGGCTGATCATGAAGACCGAAGGCGGTCTGCGCGACCGGGCCTACCGTCTGGCCCGGGTCTTTGCCGTGGGAACGATCGCGCTGATCGGGCTTGTCAGCCTGATCACGCCGTTCCTCAATCCGGTGTTCCTGAGCCGTTGGTTCGCCTGGCCCGCCGGCGCCTATTCGGCCGTCGTTCCGGTTTTCGTGCTTGCAGCGGCGTGGATGCTCTACAAGGGTTTGAAAGAACGGCGCGACAACGTGCCGTTCCTTGCCTCGCTTGCGCTGTTCGTCCTGTCCTTCGTGGGGATCGGCATCAGCTTCTACCCCTACATGGTGCCCCCCAGCCTGACCATCTGGGACACGGCCGCGCCTGACGAAAGCCTTGCATTCATCGGGTGGGGGGCGCTGTTCCTGATCCCGGTCATCCT
>JALSJL010000475.1 GCA_026989405.1 Marinosulfonomonas sp.
TGACGCGTGAATCGGTAACGCGCAAGAAAATCCCTGAACTGTTTCCTGCGGCGGCGCGGTCGATTCTGAAGGGGCTCAAGAAGCTGGACAGCAAAACGACCGTCGAAGAACTGAGAAACGCTCGTAACGTTGTCAATCAGATGATTTCAGATGCGGAAGCGTTCCCGGGCGTCGGGGTGGGAATGTTGAAGCGCCTGGAAGGGGCGTTGACGGAAGCCATCAAGTCCGGGATCGACAAGGCACCATCTCGCCAAGTTGCGCGCGCCATTGCTGAGGAACTAACGCATTTCCGCAATGGCGTGCAGCAGTTTCAGCCGCGCATCATTCGCAAGATCATGCGGAAAGAAGACATGGCGGGTGCCGTCGAAGATGAGGACGTTCTGCCGCGGCTTTTGTTGAGGAACAAGTTCGAAGACGCCCGTCGGGTTCTCCGTGTGATTGGTGCTTCCTCGCCGGCAGCGATGGCTGCGCGGCGTGCAACGTTCGATGAACTTATTCACAAGTCCCGTAACAACCTGCTTGGCGGATCGGAAATCGACCCGAAGGTGTTTGCCAGAGAACTGAACAAACTCCGGCCCGAAACCAAGCAAATCCTGTTTGGCGACAAGGCCAAGGAAGTGGAGGATTTGGCGAGACTGCTGGCGGCGCGCGGCGGAGTTATCGACGTGTCTGTCATCAAAGACGCACCGGGCAACGCAGATATTCTTGATCTGCTTCGCACGGCCGCACAGCGGGATATCGAGCGCAAGCAGATTTTCGACAGGCAGGTTTTCAAACGCCTGATTGCGGGCGATCTCGACCCTGCATCTGTTGCGCCCGAGGATGTCATCAAGATGTCTCTAACGGATGCGTCGCTGTCCGATATGCGCCTTCTCATGAAAAGGTTGCCGGAAAATCTCAGAGACGAATACCGGCAGCGGCTTATCATCCACCTGCTTGACAAGGCCTCGGCACGGGCTGGTGAGCTGGACCAGGAGATCGGCAAGTTGTTCACCAAAACGACCCCGGTGGGCGACAAGCTGGTTGACGTTATGACCAAGGACTTCGGCCCTGACACGGCGACAAGCTTGAAAAAGCTCAAGACAGTACTGGGCGAGGATGCCTTCAATATCTTGCGCGATCTTGCGATTGTTTCGGCGGCGAGGGCGCGAGCGGCGACGGTTGGACGAACAGCGGGCGGTTTGGTGCGCGGTTCGATCTTGAGCAGTCTTGCCGAATTTCGTGGCAACAAAATCGGCAGGATCGTCAAATACCGCATCGTGGCAGGGTTGTTGCGTAACAAGGCAACGCGGAAATGGCTTTCCAGCGGGATTCAACTTCCCACGCGTAAAGCGAGAACGGCGGCGTTTCAGGTGGCGTTGCCGCAGATCATCCGAGTTTTCGCAGATGTGTTCGGCGAAAACTCAGAGGAAGTCGATAAGGCGCGCCAGTTTATGGCACGTCCCGAGTTCAAGAAAATTCTTGGTGTGCTCTAGGAGCGGATAGATGGGCAATCCCTACACAAGTGTATCGGTCGCGAACTACAACGCGAACCCGCCTCCTGATGATGGGTCGACTGGGTCCAGCAATCTTCTCAAGTGGTCAAATCACATCACGAAGATTGGTGATCCGCTGAAAACTGCCGTCGAGACGATCAACACCAATACGTTGTCGGCGTTCGGAAAGCTGTTCGGGAACAACATCACCAGTTTCGCGACAAATGCTACTTTGACATCATCGCACCAGGGGCGGTTAATCGTTGCGTCCAACGCCATTACAATCACCCTTCCGTCGGCTGCGACGGTCGGCACGAATTTCGTCGTCGCCATCAAGAACGTTGGTACCGCAACTGTAACCATTGATGGGAATGGAACGGAAACGATTGACGGTGCGGGGGCGATTACGCTGACGCCGGACGAAACGGCAATCTGCATTTCGGATGGCTCGAACTTCCGTTCGATCCGGGGCGCGCCTGATGCATTGCCAAGAAGTTATCTGGCGGGGCTTGGGTTGTCCAACAACGCCACCGATCCAAACAACGACGTCGATATTGCGGTCGGGGAATGCCGGGACAGTGCCGATACGGCGAATCTGGTTCTCACGTCGGCGCTGACGAAGCAGCTCGATGTTTCGTGGGCGGTAGGTTCGAATGCCGGAGGATTGGATACAGGGGCCAAGGCCAACAACACTTGGTATCACGTCTGGCTTATTCGTCGCTCTGATACCGGGGTTGTTGATGCGCTGTTTTCGACCTCGGCCACGTCCCCGACCATGCCGACGAACTACGATCAGAAGCGGCGCATAGGGGCCGTTAAAACCGATGGGTCGGGGAACATCATTGCCTTTACGCAGATGGGCGATGAATTTCTTTGGGACACGCCGGTTGCCGAGCATACATCATCCAACCCGGGGACCACGGCGGTGATGGTCTACTTATCGGTGCCGAGTGGTATCCAGGTTGACGCGCTCATCACATTCGGCATCCAGGACAATTCACCGACGTTGAATATCGCTGGGCTTGTTACGTCCCCGGATGTTTCCGATACCGCGCCGGCAGTAGTAGGGCCATTCGATGTATTTACGTTGGCGAACCCGGGCACGGAGGACACAACTGATGCCGTCTACAAGGAAGTCAGGACCAACACATCGAATCAAATTCGCTATCGGTTGTCGGGTTCTGATGCAGAGGTTACTGTAGCGATTACCACCCACGGTTGGCGTGATCGCCGTGGCCGAGATGATTAACAGGAGGATGAGTATGCGCCCTTTTTGACCAAGCCCCTCGGGGTATTTCTTCTCGCCGCTGTTCTGGCGGCTTTTTCGTGGCCGGTTTCGGCCCAGCCCGATGAGCGCGAGGCCATCATCGGCACCGTCGCGCGGGTCTCGCAATCGGTTGGCGCGCTCTACGCGCAGCAGGAAGGCGGCGATATCCGATTCCTCTGCTCCGCCACGGCGGTGGCGCGCGAGGGTGACGCGACCGTCATTCTCACAGCCAAGCACTGCTTGGAGAAGGGCGTCTCCTACCTGATCAACTTCGGGGACAACCGGTTGCGCTCGCTGAACGCCTGGCAGGTGCCGCACTATGAGGTGGACCCTGGCAAGTATCCGCGCGTGTACAACGAGCCGCAGACGGACATGGCGCTGTTCCTGATGCCGGGGACGGACATTCCGCTGGTCAACATGGCCGTTACCAGCAAAGACCTTCGCCCCGGCGCGAAAGTCGTCATGGTCGGCTATCCGCTGGGCCTGTCGAAAATCTCCTACGAGGGAATCGTTGCAGGACGTTTGAACCGATTGGGCTCGGACTACTACGACTATCTGCTGTTGCAGATTTTCGGTGCGCCAGGCTCCTCGGGCAGCGCGGTGATCAACGTCGAGACCGGCAAGGTCATCGGCGTGCTGGTCGCCGGCAAGGGTGGGGTTGCGGGTCTGCCCGTGATCTTCGCCACGCCGATCGAATACCGCGAGCATCTGATGGAGGTCGCACCCGGCGGTGCGGCGTCGGCCAAATGAACGCGGGCGACCGGGAAGCCATCGCGGTCCTTGAGGTCGAGCTCAAGCACCTTGCCGAGGCGATCGACCGGCTGTCGCACAATCTCGACACCATGCGCCGCGATCTCGACTGCCTGAAGGCGCTTGCCAACCGCTGGAAGGGCGCAGGAATCTTCCTCGTTATGCTCGGCGGCTTCGGCGCGTGGGCAGTGGACGCGGCCCGCAATATGTTCAACGGCGGATAGGGCACCATATGCCGAATCCCGGATTCAAGGGCCGCGAAGCGGTCCTGTTCGCCGCCGTCGAAGCAGTGAACGAAGCGCTTCGCGCCGGCCATCCGCGTGTACCGCGCAACAACCGCAGCAAGGGTGCTGTCCGAGTAGCCGCAGAGGCGAGCGGGATCGACCCGGCCACGCTTCGTACACGTCTTGCAGCGGCGAAACGGGAGCTGAACCTCGAGCCGGACTGGCCGGAGGACCGCCCGCCCGAGGCGCCGCATATCCCGCCGCCTGCACCGGAGGAAGCGGGGACGACGGATGATCTTGCGGCGATGCTCCGCAAGAAGCCGCACACGCTCGATGAGATTGCCGAGGCGCTCAACGTCACGCGCGGCCAGGCGCTCGACATGGTGGATGCGCTGGCGGACAGCGCGATCAACGTTCACCGGATGGGCGACACCTATTCGATCGAGGGGACGCAGGCGCCGGCCTTCACCGCCGATGAGCTGCCCGTGTACAAAAGCCGGCCGGACAACACGTTTTTGTTCGGTGCGCTGGGCGACAACCACCTCGGCAACGTGCAGGAGCGGCTGGACGTGCTCGACGACCTTTACGACCGCTTCGAGGCGGCAGGCGTCGATCGCGTGTTCAACACTGGCAACTGGATCGACGGCGCCGGGCGGGCGAACTTCAACCTGCACGAGCTGCACACGCACGGGCTCGATGCGCAAATCGACTACCTCATCGAGAAGTACCCGCAGCGCGCCGGCATCGAGACCTATGCGGTCTGGGGCGACGACCACGAAGGCTGGTTCGCCCAACGGGAAGGGATCGACGTGGGCAAGCACGCCGAGCACAAGATGCGCGAGGCGGGGCGCGAGGACTGGCACGACCTCGGTTTCATGGAGGCCCACGTCCGCCTGGTGAACGCCAATACCGGAGCGGAGGCCATTCTAGCCGTGGTCCACCCCGGCGGCGGGTCGGCGTATGCGCTTAGCTACTCGATTCAGAAGATCATCGAAGCGCTGGAAGGCGGAGAGAAACCCGCGGTGGCCCTGTACGGCCACTACCACAAGCTGATGGCGATGAACATCCGCAACGTATGGACGGCCCAGACAGGGACCACAGAAGATCAAACGATTTTCATGCGGAAGAAGCGACTTTCAGCCCATGTCGGCGGCCTGATCGTCGGGCTGGAACAAGACCCGGAAACCGGGGCCATCACGGCCATGACGCCGCAGATGTTCCACTACTTCAACCGCGACTACTACAAGAACCGGCGGTGGGGCTACACCGGCAAGGTTCGCCAGGCAAAGAGGGTGCCGTGATCGCAATCACCATCACCGACCGTGCCCGCGTCACCAGCGACGGCAGGCAGTGGATTTTATGGGTGCGCCGGGGCCGCGAACGGAAAAAGGCTACTGGGTGGCGGGCGGCGGCGTATTGCTTCACGCGCACGGGTCTACGCGGCGCGGTGGCGCGTCTTTCACCGGATGGTGATCTGTCGTTGCTGGACCAACTGCCGGAATTTCACCCGGTGCCGGGATGAGCATTGAAATCCGGTCCCTGACTTTCTCGCGCGGGCCGGACGGCGTGAGCACCGTTGCCCACGTCATGGTCAAGAGCGGAGCGGCCACGCAGATGGTGTCGTACCCCGTCTCCGACGCGCAGCGGCTGATGCACATCGAGACGCTGGCGCGGTTCGCATGGGAGGACGCCATTGCCGAAGCCGGGGATGATTGCGAGAACCCCGTCACCGCCGAGGAAATGGAGCGATGGCTGAACTCGACCGGCTGATTGACGGGATCATCGACCGCGAGGGCGGATACGTCAACCATCCCGCCGATCGCGGCGGCCCGACGAAGTACGGCATCACCAAGGCGACCCTGGAGCGGTATCTCGGCAAGGAGGTCCAGGATCGGGCGGTGCGGGAGATGCCGCGCGAGATGGCCGTTGCGATTTACCGCTCGCTCTACATCGTCGGGCCCGGGTTTCACAAGATCGAGGATGCGCGTCTCCGCGCCCAGGTTGTTGATGCCGGCGTGATGCACGGCACCGGCTGGGCGGCGCGGCGGTTGCAGGAAGTCGCGGGTGTGCGGGTTGACGGCATCATCGGCCCGGTCACTCTCAAGGCGGTCAATTTCCAGGCCAAGATCGACGGGCTTTCGGGACGCTTCGCCGCACGCCGCATCCGCAAGATCGCCCGCATCGTGCGCCGCAACCCGTCGCAGCTCGTTTTTCTGGTCGGCTGGATCGACCGGGCGGCCTCGTTTTTGGAACGGTAGGAGAACCACGCAATGAAAGACTGGATCATCGCGCGGCTGCGCGAGAAATCGACCTGGCTCGGCCTGGTGTCACTGCTGGGCGCGGCCGGGCTTGCGATATCACCCGAGCTGTCCGCCAGCATCGTCACCGCCGGGCTCGCCATCGGCGGGCTGGTGGCGACCGTGAAGAAAGAGAAGTAACCTTTCGTAAGGAATCTCGCTATGAAAGAACCACGCCGTATCCTTTCGTTAGGCCGCAAGGCCCTTCCTGTTGTCATCCTCGCCACGCTCGCCGGCTGCGCCGGGGCCGTGCCCTGGAACCCGCAGAACAATGCGGGCATCACGAACGTGCGGATCGCGTTCGAGGACGGCAAGA
Source organism: Marinosulfonomonas sp. (assembly GCA_026989405.1). Classification (GTDB taxonomy): domain Bacteria; phylum Pseudomonadota; class Alphaproteobacteria; order Rhodobacterales; family Rhodobacteraceae; genus JAJRUE01. Next base: position 6,330 of record JALSJL010000475.1, read on the forward strand.
TCAGCGATGTACGCTGGGTTGACGGCAAGGAGAAGGCGCGCGTTCGCCTCAACGTCGATCTCGCCAGCAAGACCCTCAGCTACAGCGCCAACGACGTGCTGGCCTTTCCCGCCTTCAACTCGCGTGCCGAGGTGGAGAAGTGGGTTGCCGAGCAGTTCGCCGGCGCGAGCAAGGAAATCATGCCGAAGATTGTTGACCTGATCGCCAAAGCGTCCGGTCTGTGAGCGAGTTCGCCACCGCCCTGATCGTCCGGCCCGAGCCGGACGGGCGGTCATGGACCTTGATGGAGCCGCTGGTATACGAAACCGATTTCGCGACCATCGAGGTGCCGGCGGGCACCATGACCGATTTTGCTTCGACGCCACGCCTTCTCTGGCCAATCTTCCCGCCGTTCGGTCGCTACAACCGCGCCGCCGTCATCCATGACTATCTCTATCGCAACGGGCTCGCCACTCGCGCCCGCGCCGATGCGATATTCCTGGAAGCCATGAAGGCAACCGGCGTTGCCACGTGGCGGCGCGTGTTCATGTACCTGGCCGTGCGGGCGTTCGGCTGGCGGGCATATCGAGGGAAACTACAAAAGCAAGCAGCAAATTTGTAGTTCCCCGCGATTTTTGCTATATCCCCAATCTCGTTATCCGCCCCGGCAACGGCCCTGGTCTTGGTCGCTCTGTTCGGGGCTGCCGCGGCCCCAGTAGAGATAATCCGTTGACGGTGGTTTAGAAAACCGCGAGAATCGACACCCAGAGTGTCAACCAATCCGCAGATCGTTGATGCGATCGTGAAGGCGCTGGGGTTGTGAACGTGCGGTAGGTGTGATATAAAGTTGCGGTCTCCTCTAGTATGGGTTCTGCATTAGGTCGTAGATGCTGCCACTGCCTAGTGCGTTCGATTTATGGCTGGTCGCTGCGTAGCGGGGTCCGGCCCTATCCACCGCCCGGGCCGCAATGGCCCGGGCTTTTTTTGTGTCTATCCCCCAATATTGAACAGGTGCACGAGAGGCGTATCAGTGGCGACAGCCTTCGGAGACCCGCGAGCAGCCTCTGATAGGGTTCCATGTGGCATCGCACCATTCGATCTTGGTGGCGTCACTCATCGTTTTACGGACCCTACCCGGGATTTCCCAGTCTTAAAGGCGAGATAGATATAGAAGGTATTGACAACGAAGGCATACGGGATTGTCACAACCAAAAGAGGAAGTCCAAGTAAGAAGAACGAAAGTCCATCAGCAATGTCGACGCCATCAGCAATTGCGGCACGCCAGTATGTAAAGGGCACTTTCCATGCCGGGCCTTTGAAATAATGGACTGTCATTGTGCTAGGTGCTAGCCCCAATACCCGGTGTCGCTTTCGCTAATTTTTCGGTCGACCCATTCGCGCCACTTTTTGGCGCGCCGTCTGTCGTCCCACTCCAGGGCAGCCACGGCGAGTGCAGCGACGATGACCATGCGGCGACGAAAATGGTTCATCTTGTGCCACTCTGTTGCGTTGGGCGGAGGGGCCGCCTTCGCGGCGTAGTGAGTGATCATGGAAATCCAGTCCCGGTCGCTGTGGGTATCGTCATGCGCCGGTCCGCCCCAAAGACGATCCTGCCGTTCGCGCTCCGAACGGAGCTTGTCAAAGATCAGATCAAGAGGCTGCTTCGCCGGTATCATGTGGTCATTGTCAGTCATCGCACCCCTCACCCGAGTTGGCTCGCTCTGCCTCTTGACGGTCGCGGATCGGCGGGTGCTGGACGCGGTAACAGATGTGCGGGTTCCGGTTGTGCCCGATCTCGACGACGACTTGTGAGCGCGCCCATGCATCCCAAAACTCTGTCGGAGCCTTCTTCGGCATTGGCTGCGCACCAACGCGATCAAGCACCGCGTAGGCGGCGAGCATCTCGCGCAAGGTGCTGTCGATCTTGTGCAGTGCGTCCTGCGCGGCAATGTCATGCTCAAGCATCTGCGCGGACCAAAGGTCGTTGATCTCGTGGATCAAGAGGACGCGGAGGGGCGTGGGTGTGTCATTCATCCCCGTGCTCC
>JALSJL010000476.1 GCA_026989405.1 Marinosulfonomonas sp.
ATCATCAGCCGCAATGCACCATCGCTTGGCGGGCGGCCTCGAATCGCCTCGTAGGCATGGAACATCAGATGCCCGCCATCCAGTATCGGTATGGGGAACAGGTTCAGAAACCCGACCGCGGTGGAAAGAACCGCGATGAACCAGATGAAGCTGACCAGCCCCTGTGAGGCCGCCTGCCCCGAGGTCTGGGCAATCCCCACGGGTCCGCGCAGGTTGCACGACGAAATCTTGCCGGCCACCACATGATACAGCCCGGAAACGCTGGCCTTGATGATATACCATGTCTGATCGGCGCCATAGCTGATCGCCCGACCCAGGCCGGGGCTTTCGGTCTTCGGCTCAAAAAGCATCCCGCCGGTGATGCCAATCAGCCAACGGGTTTCGAAACCGCCGTCGGGCAACGGCAGGTCGCGCCGCTGCGGCGTCAGCGTGATGGTCAGATTTTCGCCCTTGCGCCAGACGTCCATCGTCAGGGGCTTTCCGCCCGAATTGCCGACGATCTCGCGCAACTGCGCAAACGTGGCAACCTCCTGTCCGTTGGCTGAAAGGATGACATCGCCAACCTCGAACCCGGCCTCCATTGCCGCCGAGCCGGGGGTAAGGCCCAGGACCAGCGGCGGATAGGGATGCGCCCCGAGTGCGTGCTCTTCCTCGGCGTTGCGCCGAACCAGGTAGTCGAGGTCATTTCGCGGCGGCAGCAGTTCGACGAACCCGGAGAAATCTTCGAGTTTCGGCGTCCGACGGCCTTCGATGGCCAGAATTTCATCGCCCACCTGCAGCGTCTGCTCATAGGGAACGGCGCGCAGCTCGGCGATGGTCAGCGGCTCTGACGGAACCCCTTTCCAGCCGATGATCGCAGCAAATACCAGGATCGACAGCATGAAATTGAAGATCGGCCCGGCCGCAACCGTTGCCGCGCGCGCCCACAGCGGCGCGCCGTGCATGGTGTGGCGCATGTCTTCCTCGGCCATGGTCTCGAAGGCTTCGACATCCTTGCCACTGGCCGCGCTGCTGTCGCCCTTGAACCGGACATAGCCGCCAATCGGCAGTGCGGCGATCTGCCAGACGGTGCCGCGCTTGTCGACGCGAGACCACAGGACCGGCCCCATGCCAAGCGAAAACACCTCGGCGTAAATCCCGGTCCAGCGACCGACGATGTAATGGCCAAACTCGTGAATTGCGACGATGATCAGCAGCGCCACGACAAAAGCGCCGATGGTAAACAGCAAGTTCCCGAAAGACGGGATCAGTCCGACTAGGTCCACGAGTGTCATTCCTTGTATCTGATGGCCGCAATCGACTCTTCTGCGCGCATTCGTGCCAAATGGTCTGTCCGGGCGACGTTATCAAGGGTTATCTCGCCGCGGCCAAGGTCTGACTCGGCCTGCAGGGCGCCAAGCACCTGTTCAACAACACGCGCCATGTCCATGAACCCGATCTGACGCGCCATGAACGCATCCAATGCGCGTTCTTTCGCGGCGTTGAAGACCGCGCCCGCAAGCCCGCCGGTCTGCATGACCTCGCGCGCGAGGCGAAGTGCGGGAAAGCGTGTTTCGTCGGGAGCCTCGAAACGCAGGCTGCCGATCCTGGCAAGATCCAGCCGGGCCACCGGAAGCGCACGACGGTCGGGCCAGTTCAGCGCGTAGCCGATGGCGTGGCGCATGTCGGGCACGCCCAGATGGGCCATCAAGGCGCCATCGTTGAAGCCGACCAGCGCGTGCACCAGGCTTTCGGGATGAACCAGCACTTCGATCTGCTCCGGTCTTATTCCGAAAAACTCTTTGGTTTCTATGACTTCCAGGGCCTTGTTGAACATGGATGCGCTGTCGATGGTAATCCTTTGCCCCATCGCCCAGTTGGGGTGGTTCAGGGCTTGTTCCAGGGTGGCCCGCGCCAGCCGGTTGACAGGCCAATCGCGGAACGGGCCGCCCGAAGCGGTGATGATCACGCGCGAGACGGTGTTGATGTCTTCGCCGACCAGGGCCTGAAACACGGCCGAATGCTCGCTGTCCACCGGCAGGATCGTGGCACCTGTCTGGCGGGCGGTCTCCATCAGCAACGGGCCGGCTGTCACCAGGCTTTCCTTGTTGGCAAGCGCCAGCGTCCTGCCCTGGTGCAGCGCCGCAAGACCGGGCGCCAGCCCGGCGGCGCCGACGATGGCCGACATGACCAGATCGGCCGGGCGCTGCGCGGCCTCGACCAGGGCATCCGGGCCCGCTGCGGCCTCGACCGGGCTGCCGGACAGGGCCTCTTTTAGATCGTCATAACAGTCCGGAAAGGCCGTAACCGCAACATTTGCCCCGAGTTCGCGCGCGTCCCTGGCCAGTTGCGAGACATTTCGCCCGCCTGTCAGGGCGGTTATGGCAAATTCATCGGGCCGCCTGCGAACAAGGTCCAGCGTGTTCTGGCCGATCGAGCCGGTAGCCCCCAAAACCGTGACCCTGCGCATCAGCCGGGAAACCCGAAGAAAAACCCAAGATAGACCAGCCCGATCGACGCGCCGATCAGCGCGTCGAACCGGTCAAGCACACCGCCGTGCCCGGGCAGCAGGTTCGAACTGTCCTTGATACCGGCGGCGCGTTTCATCGCGCTTTCGGCGATGTCGCCCAACTGCCCGCACAAAGCCAGGGCCGCGCTGACCGGGATCAGAACCCACCCGGCCCCAAGGATGGGTGCAAAGATCATGCCCACGATCATGGCCGCGACCCATCCGGCGATGGTGCCCGACCATGTTTTCTTGGGGCTGATGCTGGGCCAGAATTTCGGGCCGCCAATTGCGCGCCCGGCAAGATAGGCGGCGATGTCACTGGCGATCACGACGCTCATGACCCACCCGACCCAGGCCATGCCGCCCCCGTCGCGCAGTGACACGAGCACGACACCCGTCAGGAAGACCGCCCCCAGACAGACCACGGTTGCCGATCTCAGGCGCCGTGCCGCAACAAGGAATACTGCGATGACCAACAGAAATGCCCAGACGGCCCGTGGTTGCTGCAAGACCGCCACCACGAAAAAGGCAAGCCCTGCCGAGACCGCAAAAAGGATGCGCACAAGTGTGCCGCGAACCTCGGCGATCCGCGCAAGCTCCCATGTCATTGCGGCGCAGGCCAGCCCGACCAGCAGCGAAAACGCCGCCCCTCCTGCCCAAAGGGCAAATCCGGCCACGGCCGCCAGAGCCATCGCGGTCAGGGTGCGGGTCTTGAGGTCAGCCCATTTTCGGGTTGCCCCGCTCATCCGGTGACGGCACCGAAGCGACGCTCGCGTTTCGAGTAGTTCTCGAGGATTTCGGCAAAGATTTCCTTGGTGAAATCCGGCCAGAGCGTGTCGACGAACTCATATTCCGAATAGGCGGACTGCCAGAGCAGGAAGTTGGAAATCCGGGCCTCTCCCGAGGTTCGGATCACCAGATCTGGGTCGGGCAGAACAAAGGTGTCCAGGTATCTGGCCAGCGTTTCGGCATCGACCGTTTCCGGGTCAAGCCGGCCCGCCTTCACATCCAGCGCCAGGCGCCTGGTGGCACGCGCCACTTCGTCACGCCCGCCATAGTTGATCGCAATCGTCAGATGGAGATCGTCATTGCCGGCAGTCAGCGCTTCCAGATTGTCCATCAGGGCGACCAGTTTCGGCTCCAGCCGCACCCGATCTCCGATAAAGCGCACCCTGACCCCATGATCGCGCAGTGCCGTGGCCTCCTTGACGATGTAGCGCTTGAACAGGGTCATCAACCCCGCCACCTCGGCCTGTGTCCGCTTCCAGTTTTCCGTCGAAAACGCGAAGACCGTGAGATATTTCACGCCAAGCTCCGGGCAACTCTCGACGATTTCGCGCACCCGCCGCCCACCGGCCTGATGCCCGAACAAACGCGGCTTGCCGCGGGCCTGCGCCCAGCGACCGTTGCCATCCATGATTACCGCCACATGTTTCGGACCAGCCGCCGGGGCCGCGGGGGTTCGGGTCGTCATTTCCTGCCGCGCCGGGCTCTGGTTTGTCATAAGCGCTTTCACACCTGCATTATTTCGGCCTGCTTGTGCTCAAGCGTTTCATCTATCGCCTTGATGGCATTGTCGGTCAGGCTCTGCACCTCGTCCGACCAGATCTTGACATCGTCTTCCGACATGCCGTCCGCTTTTGCCTTTTTCAGCCGGTCCATTCCGTCTCGACGGATATTTCGCACGGCAATGCGGGCATTTTCGGCAAATTGTGCGGCAACTTTGGACAACTCGCGCCGGCGCTCTTCATTCAGTTCCGGAATTGGCAAACGGATGGTCGTGCCGTCGACCACCGGATTGATCCCCAGACCGCTCTCGCGGATCGCCTTTTCGGTCGCGCCAACCAGCGACTTGTCCCAGACGCTGATGGTCAGCATGCGGGGCTCGGGAACATTCACGGTGCCCACCTGGTTGATCGGCGTCAGCGCGCCGTAAGCATCGACCATGATCGGCTCCACCATCGAGGAGGAAGCGCGGCCGGTGCGCAGGGATGCAAATTCCTGTTTCAGCGCGGACATCGCGCCATCCATCCGGCGCTGCAGATCATCCAGGTCGATTTCAATGTCTTCCGCCATTGCTCACTCTTCTTTTTTCTTTTGGCTGCAAATGCTTTCGAGCCCGTTTATTAAGTCAGTTTCCGACAATTGTATAGGTGCCTTTGCCCTGCAGTATTCCCTTGAAACCGCCTTCTGCATCCAGCGCGAAGACAATGATCGGCAGGTTGTTGTCACGCGCCAGCGCGATTGCGGACGCGTCCATCACGCCCAGGTGTTTTGCCAGAACCTCGTCATAGCTGATCCGGTCAAAGCGTTTGGCATCCGGAAATTCTTCCGGATCCTTGTCATAGACACCGTCAACCTTGGTGCCCTTGAAGATGGCTTCACAGGCCATTTCGTTGGCCCGTAACGTCGCCGCCGTGTCGGTTGTGAAATACGGGTTGCCGGTGCCGGCTGCAAAAATGCACACGCGCCCCTTTTCAAGGTGGCGCACGGCGCGCCGCCGGATGTAGGGTTCGCACACCTGGTCCATCGGAATGGCGCTGATCACGCGGGTATGCACCGCAAGCGATTCAAGCGCGCTTTGCATGGCCAGCGCGTTCATGACAGTGCCCAGCATCCCCATGTAGTCCGCCGTCGTGCGCTCCATCCCCTGCGCGGAGCCCTGCAAACCGCGGAAAATGTTGCCGCCGCCAATGACCATGCATATCTCGACACCCATGTCGTGCACCGATTGCACTTCCTGTGCAATCCGCGCCACCGTCGGCGGATGCAGCCCATAGCCCTGATCACCCATCAACGCTTCGCCGGAAATTTTCAGCAAGACCCGGTTGTATTTGGTTTCCGGCGTTTTCTCCGGCTCTGCCTGCTCACTCATCCCACTGTGCCCCCGATTGCGATTTCCTGCGATTTGGCGCAAAATGCAGGAAAGCCGGCATGTGTTCAATGCGAGAAACCGCGCATTCCGTCTTTGCCCGGAAAAATACCTGCCACCGCATGAGAAAATGATCCAGAAAAGCGCGCAATTCCTTGATCCGACTCCCTGAAATCTCGACCGAGTTGCCGATCCTGATCGCGGGCCCGACCGCATCGGGCAAATCGGCGCTGGCGTTGGATGTGGCGGCACGCAGCGGCGGCTTCATTGTCAACGCCGATGCGCTGCAGGTCTTTTCCGACTGGCGCGTGCTCACAGCCCGCCCGTCCGAACAGGACGAGCGCAGCGCGCCGCATTTTCTCTATGGCCATGTGCCCGGTGATCGGCCGTATTCCGTCGGCCAGTGGCTTCGCGACCTTGCACCGCTCTTGCAGGACGGCCGCCAGCCGATCATTGTCGGCGGAACGGGGTTGTATTTCACTGCCTTGACCGAGGGGCTTGCCGACATTCCCGCCATTTCACCCGAGACCCGCCGCCGGGCTGAAAGGCGCCTGGCCCATGGTGGCATCGGTGCGCTGTTGCATGAACTTGATGCGGCCACTCTGGCGCGCCTTGATCCGCACAACCCGATGCGGGTCCAACGCGCATGGGAAGTGCTGTCCGAAACCGGGCGCGGCCTGGCATCATGGCACGATGAGACCCCGCCGCCCCTGCTGCCGCTGTCAAAGACCCAGGCGATCGTTCTCGATGTCGACAAGGGCTGGCTCAACGACCGGATCGAGCGGCGGTTCAGGTGGATGCTCGGGAATGGCGCGCTTGAGGAAGCCATCCGGAACCGGGCCGACTGGGCCAGCGACCGGCCCTCGGCCAAGGCCATCGGGGCGCGGGAACTGATGCTCCATCTTGCCGGCGCAATGACGCTGGAACAGGTCCGTGATTCTGCGACAATCGCAACCCGCCAGTATGCAAAGCGCCAACGCAGCTGGCTGCGCGCCAGAATGAAGGCCTGGCAATGGGTCGCCACACCGTGACGCGATCAACATCTGCGCCCGAAAATCGCCCGCAGACCCAGATGTAGACCGCCTGGCACCATTCTGCCGCCACAAGGTGGCCGTCAAGAAAACCTCTATCTTTTAAGGGCTTCGTGGCTTAACTTTCACAAAAGCAACAATCTGCGACGCCCATGACCGACCCAGAAGAAACAGCCCAGACCCAGGACGCCGGCATTCGTGTCGTCCCGCTGCCGCATTTCGCGCGTGGCGGGCGGTGGCGCACCGAGGCCATGCGCTCGTATGCCCAGCCGGTTCTGATCTGGTTCACCAAGGGTCAGGGCAGGATAACGGTGGCCGGCGTCACGCGCGGCTATGGCGCCCATAACGCCGTCTTCCTGCCGGCGGGAACCATGCACGGTTTTGACATGGTCGGTCAGGTTTTCGGCTCCATCCTGTTTCTGCCCGATGACGAGTCGCTTGACTTGCCCGCCGACCCGCTGCACCTGCGTTTTCGCGAGTCGGCCCAACACAACGAATTGTCGACGTTCATCGACAATATTCAACGCGAATGCGCGCATGACGAGCCGGACCGCGCCCGCGCCCTTTATTTTCACGCCGGCCTGCTGTCGGTCTGGTTGCGCCGGCAGGCCGCCGCCACACCGGAAGCGAAATTGCCTGAAGATGCCTCGCGCAAACTGGTTGCGGCCTTCTCGGCCCTGGTTGAACGTGACTTCCACCTGCCGAAAAACATTGGCGGCTACGCGGCCGAGCTTGGCATCACGCCGACCCATCTTTCGCGGGTCTGCAATATCGCCTGCGGGCGTCCCGCGTCCGAAATCCTGAGCGAACGGAAACATTTCGAGGCCCGACGCCTGTTGCGCGACACCAAGGCCCCCATCCAGGACATCGCACGCAACCTCGGGTTCGCCTCGCCGGCATATTTCACCCGGGCCTTTCAGAAACATGCCGGAACCACCCCCAGCGCGTTTCGCCGGTCGCAGCCGCGCAATTAGCACCGGGATCGGACCCGCGGCATCCGCCGATCTGTTGCGACTCGCCGCCAGAACAGACGGCGCCAAACACCGAAATGTCGCGTATCGACAAGAAAACTGTCGCTTTTGGCCTCCATATTGCCGATACTCGCCCTAGACGCCACCCGTGTTTTCATGGGCAAATGCAATGAGCGATACAAGCGTGCGCCCGGCGGCGCACAGCGGACAGGGGGACAACCGGCTTTTCGTGACAAGTCATCCGATCGTGGGAAGCGCAGCTGCGCGGCCCCAAGCATCGTCAGAACAGGAACCAGGGAGTAATCGACACATGCAATCCGATACCATCAACGGCAAACCGATCCATGCGGCTGCAAGAATGTATGCGCGCGAATTCAGCCACGGCAAGCTGAGCCGGCGTGAGTTTCTCGCACGCGCCTCGGCGCTTGGCGTGACCTCGACGGCCGCCTACGGGCTGATCGGCCTCAAGGCACCAGCGCAGGCCGCGGCCCACGTTCAGCAGGGCGGCACCCTGCGCATGCAGACCGAGGTGCGCGCCCTGAAAGACCCGCGCACGTTCGACTGGTCCCAGATCGCCAATTTCGCGCGCGGCTGGTTGGAATACCTGGTTGAATACAATCGTGACGGAACCTTTCGCGGCATTCTGCTCGAAAGCTGGGAAGTCAATGACGACGCCACGCAATACACCCTGAATGTGCGCAAGGGCGTGAAATGGAACAACGGCGACGATTTCACCGCCGACGACGTCGCTCGCAACATCAAGGGCTGGTGCGACAAGTCGGTTGAAGGCAACTCCATGGCCGGCCGCATGGCGACGCTGATCGATGCCGACACGGGACAGGCGCTCGAAGGCGCCATCGAGGTCGTCGACAGCCACACTGTCCGGCTCCACCTGCCGCAGCCCGATATTTCCATCATTCCGGGCATGGCCGACTATCCCGCCGCCATCGTGCACAGCTCGCACAATCCCGAGGCCATG
>JALSJL010000477.1 GCA_026989405.1 Marinosulfonomonas sp.
ACGCCGGGCCGGTCCGCCACCACCTCGATGCCGTGCTCTGCCAGGTGCGCGCCCGGCCCGATCCCCGACAGCATCAACAGTTTCGGCGAATTGATCGAGCTTGCCGCCACGATCACCTCGCGGCGCGCCCGGATCACCTCGCGCGCGCCCTTGCGATCCACCTCGACGCCCACCGCGCGCCCGTCCTCGATCACCACGCGGCGGGCAAAACAGCGCACCAGATCGACATTGCCGCGCTTCAGCGCCGGCTTCAGATAGGCCGTTGCCGCCGACCAACGCCGCCCGCGCCAGATCGTCGCCTCCATCGGCCCGAAGCCTTCCTGCTTCTCGCCGTTGTAATCCTCGGTCAGTTCGAACCCGGCCTGCGCCCCGGCTTCGACAAAGGCATGATACAGCGGGTTGGCCCGCGGCCCGCGCGTGACATGCAGCGGCCCGTCATGGCCGCGCCAGGCGCCGTTTTCGCCCCCGTGCCAGGTCTCCATCCGCTTGAAATAGGGCAGCACGTCGGCAAACCCCCAGCCCTGCGCGCCCGCCTCGGCCCAATGGTCGAAATCGCGCGCGTGCCCGCGCACGTAAACCATGCCGTTGATGCTGGACGAGCCGCCCACGACCTTGCCCCGCGGCACCGCCAGGCGCCGGTTGTTCAACTGCGGTTCTGGCTCGCTCTCAAAGCCCCAGTCATACATCCCCATGTTCATCGGATAGGACAGTGCCGCCGGCATCTGGATGAACGGCCCGGCGTCGCTGCCGCCATATTCCAGCACCAGAACGCTGTGCTTGCCGTCCTCGCTCAGCCGGTAGGCCAGCGCGCTGCCGGCCGAGCCGGACCCGATGACGACGAAATCCGCTTCCATCATGCGCCCTCGACCCGCAGCGGCGCGTAGGAAACCATGACATGTTCCCGCCAGGCCGGACGTTCGGTCAGCCGCTGGTGATAGGCCTCGACACCGGGCCGGGGCCGGCGGGGGATATCGATATCGAACCAGCGAAACAGGACGTGACCGATCAGGATATCGGCCAGCGTGAAATCGTCGGACACCACGAAATCATGGCCGGCAAGCTGGCGCTCCAGAATATCGAGCCGGGTTTCAAGATGCGCAACGGCGCGCGTCAGCGCCGCCTCGTCGCGCTCGGCGGCCGCTGTTCTCACACGCGCCCAGAAAATCGGCACCGTGAAATCCATCGCGAAGGAGACCTTGCCCCACTCGGCCCACATGTCCACCGCGGCGCGTGCCACAGGATCGGCAGGCCAGAACGCCCCGCCATCGCCGTATCGCGCTGCCAGGTAGCGCAGGATCGCGCCGCTTTCCCAGATCACCAGATCGCCGTCGCGAATGACCGGCACCAGCCCGTTCGGGTTCATCGCGCGAAACGCCGGCGTGTCGGTGCCGCCGTGAACATGGCCACGGTCCAGCCGCTCATGCGCCAGCCCCAGCTCGCCGATCGCCCACATCACCGCCTGCACGTTGGATGAGGTTGTGCGCCCGTAAACCGTGATCATGCCGGCACCCTCAATACGGCGCCTCCACCGGCCCCATGCCGACGTAGACGCTTTTCAGCTCGGAATAATGTTCGATGGCCGCACGTCCGTTCTCGCGCCCGACGCCCGACATCTTCGAGCCGCCAAAGGGCATTTCCACCGGCGCAAGGTTATAGCTGTTGATCCAGAGCGTGCCGGCTTCCAGCCGGTCGACCACCCGGTGCGCCCGCGCCAAGTCGCGGCTGAACACGCCGCCCGCCAGGCCGAACTCGGTGGCATTGGCGCGCGCGATCACCTCATCCTCTGTTTCGAAATCCAGCACCGACATCACCGGGCCGAATATTTCCTCGCGCGCGATCACCATGTCGTCGCGCACACCGGCAAACACCGTCGGCTCGACCCAGAAGCCCCCTTCGAAGCCCTGCACCCTGGGCACGCCCCCGCCGCAGAGGCAGCGCGCACCCTCGGCCTTGCCCTGCGCGATGTAGCCCAGCACCTTTTCGTGTTGCGCCGCCGACACCAACGGCCCCATCTGCACGCCGTCATCCATCGGATCGCCGATGCGAATCGCCTCGGTGCGCGCAACCAGACGTTTGAGAAATTCGTCACGGATGCCCTTTTGCACGAAGACCCGGGTGCCGTTCGAGCAGACCTGACCCGAAGAATAGAAATTCCCCAGCATCGCGCCACCCACGGCATCTTCAAGGTCGGCATCGTCAAAGACGATCAGCGCCGACTTGCCGCCCAGTTCCATCGTCACATGGCGCATGCCCGCAGCGGCGGCGGCATAGACCTTTTGCCCCGTCGGCACCGACCCCGTGAGCGAGACCTTGGCCACACCCGGATGCGTCACCAGCGCCGCTCCGACCGCGCCCATGCCCTGCACCACGTTGAAAAGCCCCGCCGGCGCGCCGGCTTCAAGCAAGATCTCGGCCACCTTCAGGGCTGAAAGCGGCGTGGTCTCGGACGGCTTGAAGATCATTGCATTGCCGCAGGCCAGCGCCGGAGCGCCCTTCCAGCAAGCGATCTGGGTTGGATAGTTCCACGCCCCGATCCCGACGCAAACGCCCAGCGGCACCCGTTTGGTATAGGCGAAATCACCGCCCCCCAGCGGGATCGTCTCGCCATTGATCGTCGGGGCAATGCCGCCGAAAAACTCCAGCGCCTCGGCGCCGCTGGTCGCATCGGCCACCAGCGTTTCCTGCAACGGCTTGCCGGTGTCGAGCGTTTCCAGCTCGCTCAGTTCACGGTTGCGCGCCATGATCATGTCAGCGGCCCGGCGCAGAACGCGGCCGCGTTCGACAGGCTTCCAGCCGGCCCAGTGGTCTTGCGCGCGCGCTGCGCTGTCGACCGCGCGCTCGATGATGGCGGGCGTTGCCGCATGCAGGCGCGCGATGACCTCGCCGGTGGCGGGATAGACGCACTCAAAGGCAGCGCCGGTCGGGTCGTCGACATAGGCCCCGTCAATGAAGTGGCTGGCTTCGGGCTGCGCGCGCATCACTCTGCCCTCCGTCGCACCGCATCGCCGGCGGCCAGCATCACCTCAAGATAGTCTGTCACGAAGCGCACGGCGTTCTGCCCACCCCAGGTGTCGTTGCCCAGCGCATGGCGGATATACAACCCGTCGATCATGGCCGCCGCTCCCTGCGCAATCTCGCGCGCGCGCGCCCGCCCGGTCAATTGCAACAGCTCGTGCACAAGGTTGGAATGCAGCCTGTGGGTATAGATCCGCAGCAGCCGCGCCGCCTCGGGCGCGCGTTGCGCTTCGACGTAAAAGACCAGCCACGCCGCCACCACATGTTCCTCGAACTGGTCGCTGCCCAGCGACGCCTCGACAATCGCCCGCAAACGCTCATCCGGGCCGGATGCGCGGCGCAGCCCCAGCCGAACGGTTCGCCCGAACTCGCCAAGAACATGGCGCATCGCCGCAATGAAAAGCGCGCTCTTGCTGTCGAAATAGTAATGCGCCAGCGCCGTCGACATGCCGGCCGTGCGCGCGATCTGCCCGACCGTCACATCCAGTGACCGCGCCTTGCCGATCTCGTGAATGGTTGCCGAAACAAGCGCGGCCTTGCGAATGGGTTCCTGTCCGACCTTTGGCACTGGCGACTCCTGTAATGGTCTGCCCTGCCATCATCATTTTTTTTATTGATCAGTCAATCAGCAAAAGATCAGCCGCGCCGGAGCGCGCGCGGCGTCGTGCCGAATTCCTCGCGGAATGCGCGCGTCATCGCGCTCGGGTCGTCATAGCCGCAGCGCAGCGCGACCTCGCGAACCGAAAGCCCGGTGTGTTCCACCAACCGATGCGCCGCGGCCAGCCGCAGCCGGCGATAGGCGCGCTGTGGCGTTGCATCTGCATCGGCGCGAAACTGCGCTTCCAGCCGGCGCACCGTGATGCCCAGCGCCGCGGCGACCTGGGGAATGCTCAGCGGATCTTCGAGATTGTCGCGCATCAACGCCAGCGCCGCCGCCACGACGCCCTGACGCGGCAGCGGATGGCCCTGCGACGGCGCAGCGCTTTCGCCCGCCATGAACAGGGCCGCCACATCGAGGCGCAGCGCTTCGCCATGGGCGCGCGCGATCATGCGCAGCGCCAGATCGAACGCCGTCATCGCGCCGCCGCAGGTCCAGCGGTTGCCCTCCATGACCAGCCTGTCGCGCGTCGTCTCCACCTCCGGAAACGCCTCGCGAAAGGCCTCTGCCTCGTCCCAGTGGATCGTCGCGCGATGCCCGTTCAGCAAGCCCGCCGCCGCCAGCAGCCAACTGCCGGTATCCAGACCCACAAGCGTGGTGTGCCGCGCCGCCGCCGCGCGCAGGGCACGCAGGCAGGCCGGGCTTGCCTGCTCTGCATACCCATAGCTCGAAATGACAAACAGAAAATCTGCCGGGCCGGCCTGCGACAGCGAATCCGCCGCCTGCACGGGCAAGCCGCCCGATGATGTGACCGGCCCACCATCCAGCGAAAGATACGCCCATTGGTAGGCCGGTTCGCGCAGAAAGTCGTTGGCCGCGCGCAGCGGTTCGACCGCATTGGCAAGGCAATGGTTCGAGAACTGATCGAGCAGCAGCACGTTCACAAATTGGAGGCCGGATGGCTTTTTGCGCCAATTTCGCATGAAAACGACCTAAAACCGCACGAATGCAGTTTGCAACCGCAATATGCTTTTTGAGGGAATCATACCGGGAGACGCCAGATGCCGCTTGAAATGAACCGCGAGGTTTTCATCACCTGCGCCGTCACCGGCTCGGGCTCCACGCAAGACCGCAGCCCGCATGTGCCGCGCTCGCCCGCACAGATCGCCGACAGCGCCATTGCCGCCGCGCGTGCCGGGGCGGCGATCGTGCATTGCCACGTGCGTGACCCGCAGACCGGCGTGCCCTCGCGCGACCCGGCGCTGTATCGCGAGGTCACCGAACGCATCCGCGAGGCCGAGGTGGACGTGGTGCTGAACCTCACCGCCGGCATGGGCGGCGACCTGGTGCTCGGCCCCACCGAGCGCCCGCTGCCGCCCGCAGAAGGCACCGACATGGCGGGTGCTGCCGAGCGGCTGGAACACGTGCTCGACTGCCGCCCCGAGATCTGCACGCTGGACTGCGGCACGATGAATTTTGCCGAGGCCGACTACCTGATGGTCAACACGCCGGGCATGCTCGAAGCCATGGGCCGGATGATCACCGAAATGGGGGTGGTGCCGGAAATCGAGGCGTTCGACACCGGGCATCTGTGGTTTGCGAAAAAGCTGGTGGCGGACGGGGTGCTGAAAGCGCCGGCGCTGGTGCAGCTGTGCATGGGCATCCCCTGGGGGGCGCCGGACGACCTGAACACCTTCATGGCCATGGTCAACAACGTGCCCGCAGGCTGGACCTGGAGCGCCTTTTCCATCGGGCGCAACGAAATGGCCTATGTGGCGGCGGCGGTGCTGGCCGGCGGCAACGTGCGCGTCGGGCTGGAGGACAACCTGTGGCTCGCCAGGGGCGAACTGGCGACCAACGAGGCGCTGGTGGAACGCGCCGTGGGCATCGTCGAGCGCATGGGCGCGCGCGTGATCGGCCCCGAAGAGGTGCGCAAGAAACTCGGTCTTACCAAAAGGGCGCCGCGATGAGAGCCTTCCCGAGGGCTGCGCCTGCCTGGGCGGGCGCGAATGCGCCTGCCGGGGGGCAGGCAGGCGCAGCCCGGGCCGCAGGCGGCCCGGACAAGGACAAGCACGACCCTGTGCGCCCGAAAGTCGGCCCGGGCAGACGGGCCGCCGCACCAAACAACCCGGCATCGCCCGGCGGCACCGTCGGGCAGCGCCCGACCGCCCGGTCGCGGCGGGGGCGCGCCTTCGGCGCGACGGGCGGGCGCTTCGCTTCCGCCCGCGGCCGTGCCCTGCCCTCCATCCACCCCTCACTCCTTGCGCAGCACCCGGCACTGAAAGCAGTTGTTCGCCGCACTGCGAATATCCACGAACGCCACCCGCGCCTCGGCCAGCAATTCACCCGCCCGCGCAACGATCTCGCCGCGCGCCACCACCCCACCGGTTCCGTAGATGATCCGCTCACCCTCGTCATAGCCGCGCAGGATATACCCCGCCGAGCTCAGTATCTCGGGCAAATCCGCCGACGGTTCCGCGCCGGCGCAACTTCCCGCACACAGGAAAATCGGCCCGGTCTCCGCATAGGGGTTGCGCGTGCGAAACGGCCGCCAGGCCAGCACCAGCGCCGCCTCGCCCTCGGCAATGTCACGCAGGCAATGGCGGCACGGATGCCCCGGCCCGTCGACAATGAACCGTTCGGGCAGATTGCCATAGGCATCCCGTCCGCCCGCGTGAATCTCGGCCACGTCCTTGCTGGCCAGCCCGACAATTCGAATTCTCATGATCATCCTCCCTTCTCACCGTCGGTAGCCGGCCCCACGCCGCGCATCGACCCGAAACTTGCGCAAACCCCATGACCCGCACCGCCGCCATCATCGGCACCGGCGTGATCGGCGCCGGCTGGGCTGCCCGCTTCCTGCTCAACGGCTGGAACGTCACTGTGTTCGACCCCGACCCCGAGGCGATACGCAAAACCGCCGCCGTTCTGGAGGCCGCCCGCCGCGCCCTGCCGATGCTCTACGACACGGCGCTGCCGCCCGAAGGCAGCCTCACCCACTGCGCCACCATTTCCGAGGCCGTCGAAGGTGCCGACTGGATCCAGGAAAGCGTGCCAGAGCGCCTGGCGCTCAAGCGCAAGGTCTACCAGACGGTGCAGGAACATTGCCGCGCGGATGCTGTGATCGCCTCCTCCACCTCGGGCTTCAAACCGTCCGACATCCAGGGCTGCGCCACGCGCCCCGAACAGATCCTCGTCGCGCATCCGTTCAACCCGGTCTACCTGCTGCCGCTGGTGGAACTGGTCGCCACCGACAAGAACCCGCCCGAATCGGTGGCCCGCGCCGCCGACACCCTGACCGGCCTCGGCATGTTCCCGCTGCGCGTCCGCGCCGAGATCGACGCCCATATCGCCGACCGCTTTCTCGAAGCCGTCTGGCGAGAGGCGCTCTGGATGATCCAGGACGACATCGCCACAACGCAGGAAATCGACAACGCCATCCGCTACGGTTTCGGCCTGCGCTGGGCGCAGATGGGCCTGTTTGAAACCTACCGCATCGCCGGGGGCGAGGCCGGCATGCGCCATTTCATCGAACAGTTCGGCCCCTGCCTGAGCTGGCCGTGGACCAGGCTCATGGACGTGCCGGACCTGACGCCGGACCTCATCGACAAGATCGCCGATCAGTCCGACGCCCAGTCCGGCGCGCTGAGCATCCGCGAACTGGAACGCAAGCGCGACGACAACCTCGTGGCGATCCTGCGCGCGCTCAAGACCCGCGACGCCGCCGCCGGCGCCCGGATCAAGACGCACGAGGCCACGCTCTGGCCCGAGCGCACTGCCACGCCCGCGCCCCTGATCACCGTGCGCCGCACCGTTCCCATCGACTGGACAGACTACAACGGCCACATGAACGAAAGCCGCTATGGCCAGGTGTTTTCGGACGCCGCCGACGATGTGATGATCAGGATCGGGGCGGATGCCGACTATATCGCGCGGGGCCTGAGCTATTTCACCGTGGACATCCACATCCAGTTCCGCGCCGAAACCCACGCGGGCCAGATGATCCACGTCGAAACCCGGGTGCTGGAAAGTGCCGGCAAGAAGCTGCGCCTCGCCCACCGGATGCTCGCCGAAGACGGCACGCTGCTAGCCGAGGCCGAACAGCTTCTGATCCACGTTTCGCTGAAAACCCGGCGCGCCTGCGAGCCTGCGCCCGAAGTCGCCGCCCGGGCCGCCGCGCTGGCAAAAGCGACAGGAGAAAGCTGATGGATTTTGCGCTGAGCGACGAGCAGGCAATGATCGTGGACACGGTGCGCAGCTTCGTCGAGCGCGAGATCTACCCGCACGAAGATCTCGTCGAACGCACCGGCGAGGTGCCCGCGGAAATCGCCGCCGAAATCAAACGCAAGACGCTGGAGCTCGGCTTTTACGCCTGCAACTTCCCGCAGGACGTGGGCGGGGCCGGTCTGTCACACTTGGAATTCGCGCTGGTCGAACGCGAACTTGGCCGCGGTTCCATGGCGCTCACCCATTTCTTCGGCCGCCCGCAGAACATCCTGATGGCCTGCGAAGGCGAGCAGATCGACCGCTACCTGCTGCCGGCGGTGCGCGGCGAAAGGATGGATGCGCTGGCGATGACCGAACCGGGCGCCGGCTCGGACATACGCAGCATGAAATGCACCGCGCGCCGGCAGGGCGGCGACTGGGTGCTGAACGGCACCAAGCATTTCATCTCGGGCGCCGACCATGCCGATTTCGTCATCGTCTTCGTTGCCA
>JALSJL010000478.1 GCA_026989405.1 Marinosulfonomonas sp.
GAACCGCCGCCGGCCCGTGGCCTGTCAGGCCGCCGGCTCCGGCGCCCGCGTGCAGATCGGCCGCCCGTCCCTTGTGAGCAACGGCAGAAAGGTCGTCTCGACCGGCCCGACATGCCGATACAGGTAGCACCCGCTCGCCGGGTCGAGGCGCACGGTGGTCAGGTCCTGAAAGGGGGCTGCCAGCGCGATGACGGCCTCGGGCAGATCCTCAACAAACCCCTCATCGGTCTGATTGGACCCGGTCGTCGCGCAGGCTGCCAGAAACAGCGTGCCGCCCAAAAGTAACTGTGCCGATCTGTGCATCGTCCCGCGCTCCCTGGTATTTGCGGTATCTGTGCCCGAGAATGGGCCAGGCGGGTGCCGCAATCCAGCCCTTTCTTGAACCTTGGCGCCCCTGCGTGGCTTGCAGGTCGCAGCGGCAACGCCGGCCGGATCAGGGCCACCCGGATCAAGCATGGACCGCAGGGCGCCCCCAGCCCGCCGCGCATCACCATGGCGCCCCGTCGCGTCGCCCCCGCGCGCGCCGGCGTTGCGCGGCACGGGCAGGCCGGATTTCCGCCCAAATCCTATGGACACGCCCCCCCATCCCCGCTATATCCCGCAAGTCGCGTGGCCCCGGATTCGTTCCGGGGCCCGTGATCTTTTGAATTCGGGGACCTTCGGGGCCCTTCACAATGGCCCGAACGGGCCCAAACATGGTGGGTCGCAAGACCCGCAAAGCTGACGGAAGACAGAAAAGCATGGCACTCAAGTCGTATAAACCGACGACGCCAGGCCAACGTGGGTTGGTTCTGATCGACCGTTCGGAGCTTTGGAAAGGCCGCCCGGTCAAGTCCCTCACTGAAGGACTGACCAAGAAAGGCGGACGGAACAACACCGGACGGATCACGATGCGTCGCCGCGGCGGTGGGGCGAAACGCCTCTACCGGATCGTGGACTTCAAGCGGAACAAGTTCGATGTTCCGGCAACCGTGGAACGGATCGAATATGACCCGAACCGGACGGCCTTCATCGCGCTGATCAGGTATGATGACGGCGAACAGGCCTATATCCTTGCCCCCCAGCGCCTCGGCGTCGGTGACAAGGTGATCGCCTCGGCCAGGGCCGACGTGAAACCGGGCAACGCGATGCCGTTTTCCGGCATGCCGATCGGCACGATCATCCACAACATCGAGATGAAGCCCGGCAAGGGCGGCCAGATCGCACGCGCCGCGGGCACCTATGCCCAGTTCGTCGGCCGTGACGGTGGCTACGCGCAGATCCGCCTGTCCTCGGGCGAACTGCGGATGGTGCGCCAGGAATGCATGGCCACCGTCGGCGCGGTTTCGAACCCCGACAACAGCAACCAGAACCTCGGCAAGGCCGGTCGCAACCGTCACCTGGGCAAGCGCCCAAGCGTGCGCGGTGTCGTGATGAACCCGGTCGACCACCCGCACGGCGGTGGTGAAGGCCGGACCTCTGGCGGTCGTCACCCGGTCACCCCATGGGGCAAGCCGACAAAGGGTGCCAAGACCCGCAACAAGAAAAAAGCGTCGTCGAAGCTGATCATCCGCTCGCGCCACGCCAAGAAGAAGGGGCGCTAGCACATGTCGCGTTCTGTATGGAAAGGCCCGTTCGTCGACTCTTACGTTCTCAAGAAGGCCGAGAAGGCCAAAGAGGGCGGTCGCAACGAGGTCATCAAGATCTGGTCTCGTCGCTCGACGATCCTGCCCCAGTTCGTGGGGCTCACGTTTGGCGTCTACAATGGCCGCAAACATATCCCGGTAAACGTCAGCGAAGACATGATCGGTATGAAGTTCGGTGAGTTTGCACCGACGCGCACATACTACGGTCATGCCGCCGACAAAAAAGCGAAGCGGAAGTAAGTCATGGGCAAGGAAAAGAACCCCCGCCGCGTGGCCGACAACGAAGCAATGGCGAAAACCCGCATGCTTCGCACCAGCCCGCAGAAACTCAACCTGGTGGCCGGCATGATCCGCGGCAAGAAGGTGGACAAGGCCCTGACGGACCTCACCTTCAGCAAAAAGCGTATCGCGCAGGACGTCAAGAAATGCCTGCAGTCGGCCATTGCGAATGCCGAGAACAACCACGGGCTTGACGTGGACGAGCTGATCGTCGCCGAAGCCTGGGTTGGCAAGAACCTGACCATGAAACGCGGTCGCCCGCGGGCCCGTGGCCGGTTCGGCAAGATCATCAAGCCGTTTGCAGAGATCACCATCAAGGTGCGGCAAGTCGAGGAGCAAGTCTGATGGGTCAGAAAATCAATCCGATCGGCATGCGCCTGCAGATCAACCGCACATGGGACAGCCGCTGGTATGCGAAAACCGCCGACTTCGGTGACCTGCTGCTGGAAGACATCCGCATGCGCGAGTTCATCAACGAAGACTGCAAGCAGGCCGGCGTGTCCCGCGTGATCATCGAACGTCCGCACAAGAAGTGCCGCGTCACGATCCACACCGCGCGCCCCGGCGTGATCATCGGCAAGAAAGGCGCAGACATCGAAACCCTGCGCAAGAAGCTCGCGAACATGACCGACAGCGAGCTGCACCTCAACATCGTCGAGGTGCGCAAGCCGGAAATGGACGCGCAACTGGTGGCCGACAGCATCGCCCAGCAACTCGAGCGCCGGATCAGCTTCCGCCGCGCGATGAAGCGCTCGGTGCAGAACACCATGCGCATGGGCGCGCTCGGCATCCGGGTCAACGTCGCGGGCCGCCTTGGCGGCGCCGAGATCGCCCGCACCGAATGGTATCGCGAAGGTCGCGTCCCGCTGCACACGCTGCGCGCCGACATCGACTATGCCACGTCCGAAGCCAAGACGCCTTACGGCATCATCGGCATCAAGGTCTGGATCTTCAAAGGCGAAATCATGGAGCACGATCCGTCGGCCCATGACCGTCGCCACCAGGAGCTTCAGGAAGGCCCTGCACCGCGCGGTGCCGGCGGCCGTCGCTGAAGGAGGAACTGACAAATGCTGCAACCAAAGCGCACCAAATTCCGCAAGATGCACAAGGGCCGTATCCACGGTCAGGCCAAGGGTGGCACCGAGCTCAACTTCGGCACCTACGGCCTGAAGGCGATCCAGCCCGAGCGCATCACCGCGCGCCAGATCGAGGCCGCTCGCCGCGCCATGACGCGTCACATGAAGCGTCAGGGCCGTGTCTGGATCCGGATTTTCCCGGACCTGCCGGTGACCTCCAAGCCCACCGAGGTTCGGATGGGTAAAGGCAAGGGCTCGGTCGATTTCTGGGCCGCCAAGGTCAAGCCGGGGCGGATCATGTTTGAAATCGACGGCGTATCGGAAGCCGTCGCCCGCGAGGCCCTGCGCCTGGCGGCGATGAAACTGCCGATCAAGACCCGTACCGTGGTCCGCGAAGACTGGTAAGCGGTGGTGGGGTGCCCCCCCACCCTGCATCTGAACAATTGGCAAGGCGGGGGTTCACCCCGCCTTTTCCTTTGGTTCATGGCTGACGACCGATCAATTGCCTGTGCCTTGCACAGGCAGCGCCCGAACCGCCCCCACGGGGCGGGCGCTCCACGCCCACCCCTCGGTTCGGGCGCGGCATTTCAATTCCGGGGCTACTCTGCCCCAGATGTTCAGAGGGCGCTGTTCACCCCTCACAACAACCACTCCACCGGCAGGATGCCGATCACCGCAAAGGCAATCTGCAGGAACCAGCCCGCGCCGGGTTCTTCCTGGTAGACAACCGTTTCGCCGTCGCGCATCTCTTCCAGCCAGATCATCTTGTTCTCCGGCGTCAGCCGCGGCTGATAGGCATCGTATTTCATCCGCTCGTCAAAGCGCTCCGACATCCGCACGGCCATGTTGGGGCTGTCGATCAGGAACCCCATCTCGGTGTTCAGCAGGGTCGAGCGCGGGTCGAAATTGAACGACCCGATGTAGACCCACCGGCCGTCGATGGCAAAGGTCTTGGCATGCAGGCTGGCCCCGGACAGGCCCAGGGGCAGGGGGGGCCGGGTCGGGCTCCGCTGCACGCTGCCGCCGCCGCGCAGCTTCAACTCATACAGCTTCACCCCGCCTACCAGCAATTCGCGCCGATAGGCGGCATAGCCGGCATGCACCAGGAAGACATCCGTCGTATCCAGCGCGTTGGTCAGTATGCGCACCCGGCGCCCGTCCCCGGCCAACCCGGCGAAAAACTCGGTGCCGGAGGGGCCGGGCACGAAATAGGCGCTCACGAGATCCAGGGTCTTTTCGATCCCGCCGATCATGTCGGTCACCCGGTTGATCATCAACTGGTCCTCGCGCGCCTGGCCCTGCCCCTTGGCGGGGTCATCGGCCACCACCTGAACCCGGGTCCATTCCAGCGGCATCTCACCCGACATGAAGCGCCGCATGCTCTGCATTGACTCCTCGGCCACCTCGCGCGCGCCCTCTGTTGCCCTGATCTCGGCGACCCGGGCCGCAAGGGCCTCCCGGTCGCCCGGCCCGGAAACCACCCGCTCAAGCTCGAAAACCGAAGGGCTGTTCCAGTAGGCGTCGAAGATATCCACCGTGTCGGCCACCACGGCCCCGATGGCAAAGGCATCCAGGTCCAGGTAGTAATCGTCACTGCCGACCTGGAAATACTCGTCCCCGATATTGCGCCCGCCGATGATCGCGGCCGTGCTGTCAGAGATCAGCGACTTGTTGTGCATCCGCCGGTTCATCCGCGCGAAATCGAAGGCATAGCCCAGCATCTTCGGGCTGCGGACGGTCGACGGGTTCCACAGGCGGACCTCGAAATTCGGCTGCGCGTTCAGCGTCGCCAGCGTCTGGTCCATCCCCGGCACGCCATTGTCGTCCAGCAGCAGGCGCACCCGAACCCCGCGCCTGGCGGCCCGGTCCAGCGCATCCAGCAGCAGGATGCCCGACACGTCGTCATGCCAGATGTAATACTGCGCATCGACCGACACCGTCGCGCTCTCGATCAGCGCCAGCCGGCTGGCCAGCGCATCCTCGCCCTTGCCAAGCGGGTAGATGCCGCTCAGCCCCTCGGGCTGCGCGCCCTCTTTCCTGGCCAACATGGCCCCCAGCCGCGTCTGGCTGAACAATCAATGGGGCCTTCCAGAATGGCGGCGCGGGTCTGGCACGGCCCCAACCGCTTCGGCGCGCCGCTCACCCCCACCCGTAGTTGAAGCTCACCGAAATCCGCTCTTCCTCGCTCATGTTCATCGGCACCTCGTGGCGCAGCCAGCTTTCCCAAAGCAGCACGTCGCCCACCTCGGGGGCGACATAGATGAACTGCCGCAGCGCCTCGGGCGCGTCCTTCAGCCGGGCCGGGGCGGCCATCATCCGGGCCGAGCGCGGATCTTCCAGCTTCAGCGCCGACGCCCCCGCCGGCATCGCCACATAGGTCGTGCCGCTGATCACCGAATGCGGGTGGATGTGGCTTGAATGGGTGCCGCCCTCGGGCAGGATGTTGATCCAGATGTCTTCCAGCCGGATCGCCTTGCCATCCAGGTCGAACGCCAGGTCGTTGGCGAAAGCCGCCACATGGGCGTCCAGCACCTTGACCAGATCGGCGAAAATCGGAAACCGCCACGGCAGGTCCGAAAGCGAGGCATAGGACGTATAGCCCGGATAGGCGTTTTCTTCGCACCAGCGCTGCCCGGCCTCGTCATCCTCGGCAATGGCGTAACAGGACGCCTCCAGCTCGGCGGCATCAATCGGCGCGCCGTGCTCGGCCAGTCTTGCGCGGTAAAGCCGGGTGACGAAAAGTGAGGATACCTGTGCCATGCCGTTTCAATAACTCAAACAGAGTTGTTGAAACAGGGCGCTATAGCGGGTTTTCGCAGAAAACCGGCGGGCCGCCGCCCGATCACTGCAGACCTTCCGCAATCGCTTCCCCCGCCGCCACCGCCGAGGCCCAGGCCCACTGGAAATTGTATCCGCCCAGCCAGCCCGTCACATCCACCGCCTCGCCAATCACGTAAAGCCCCGGCACGGCTTTTGCTTCCATCGTGCTTGACGACAGCCCGGCGGTGCTGATCCCGCCCACGGTCACCTCGGCCTTGGCAAAGCCCTCGGTCCCGGTCGGCTGAAACGTCAGCCCGCCCAGCAGCGCCGCCGCCCGCCCCAGGTCGCGGTCGGCCACATTGCCAAGCTCACGCTCGATCCCGATCCGCTCGGCCAGGACCCGGGCCAGGCGCGCCGGCAACCGCTCGGCCAGGACCGTTTTCAGATGCGCCCGCGGCAGCCGGCGTTTTGCCGCCAGCAGAAACGCCTCGCCATCGTCCAACAACGATAGCGACACGGCGTCCCCCGGCGCCCAGTATGACGACACCTGCAAGATCGCCGGCCCCGACAGCCCCTTGTGGGTAAACAGCGCGGCCTCGGCAAATGACCGGTCGCCCACCCGGGCCACCACCGGGCAGGACACGCCGGAAATATCGCGAAACGCGCGGTCACCCTCGCCCAGCGTGAACGGCACCAGCCCGGGGCGCGGGGGCACCACCTGCAGCCCGAAGCGGCGCGCGATGTCATAGGCCACCCCGGTCGCCCCCATCTTCGGGATCGAGCCCCCCCCGGTCGCCACCACAAGCCGCCGCGCGCGTGCGCCGGCCACCGTGAACCACCCGTCGGCGTGCCCGATCTCGCCGATCGCGGTGTTCAGCCGTATCTCGGCCCCGCCGCGCGCGCATTCCTCCAGCAGCATCGCCACGATCTGGCGCGCCGAGCCGTCGCAAAACAGCTGCCCCAGCGTCTTTTCATGCCAGGTGATCTTGTGGCGCTCCACCAGCGCCAGGAAATCCCACGGGGTATAGCGGCTCAGCGCCGATTTGGCGAAATGGGGGTTCTCGGAAATGAAATTCTCGGCCCCGGTGCCGGTATTGGTGAAATTGCACCGGCCCCCGCCCGAGATCAGGATCTTCTTGCCGGCCTTCTCGGCGTGGTCGATCACCAGCACCCGCGCGCCCGCCTGTCCGGCGGTTGCCGCCGCCATCAGCCCGGCCCCACCGGCCCCCAATATGATCACGTCATGGTCGCTCATCCCGTTTCAATACCCCGCACCGGGGTATTGAAACAGAGCGGTGTAGCGGGTTTTCGCAGAAAACCCGCGGGCCGCTTGCGGGCAGAACAGGGTTTGTGCCCCCTATCCCCCATCCCGCCCGGCACCGCCGGGCAGCGCCCGACCGCCCCCGTCACGCCCACCCACGGTCGGGCGATGCCCTCTGCCCTGCGGACCGAACCCACACACCCGCACAAAACCCCTTGCCACATCCGGCATTCCCCCCTATACGCACGTCTTCACTCCCTCCACCGGGAATCAGGGTGACCCTTTACGGGGCCTGCCGGTGATGTTGAAAGGACCAGGGCCATGAGCGCCAGCGAACTGCGTGACAAGACACCTGACCAGCTCCGGGAGGAGCTGAAAAGCCTGAAAAAGGAAAGCTTCAACCTGCGCTTTCAACAGGCAACCGGGCAACTGGAAAACACCGCCGCGATCCGCAAGGCGCGCCGGGCCGCTGCCCGCGTCAAGACAATACTGAACGAAAAGGCCGCTGCTGCGGCCGGCGAAGAAAAGGGGGCCTGAAAAGATGCCAAAACGTATTCTCACAGGCACCGTGACCAGCGACGCCAACGCCCAGACCGTAACGGTTTCCGTTGAACGCCGCTTCACGCACCCGGTTCTGAAGAAAACCATCCGCAAGTCCAAGAAATACCGGGCTCACGATGAAAAGAACGCTTTCAAGGTCGGTGACCAGGTCCGTATCCAGGAATGTGCACCGAAATCGAAAACGAAACGCTGGGAGGTGATCGCCAACTGACGCACGCCGCTCATCGAGCCTGCCCGGCTCTCTTCGCTGAAGCGATGAGATCCGAACGGATCGAAGAGCGACCTGCCGAAATCGGAAATCACACCCGGTTTGATCGAAACCCTGGGGACAAGGCTGGATTTGCCCCCCAAAGGTCGGGAGAAACCGCATGATCCAGATGCAGACCAATCTTGATGTCGCCGATAACTCGGGCGCAAAGCGCGTGCAGTGCATCAAGGTCCTGGGTGGTTCCAAACGCCGTTACGCAAGCGTCGGTGACGTGATCGTCGTATCGGTCAAGGAAGCCATCCCGCGCGGACGCGTGAAAAAGGGCGACGTGCGCAAGGCCGTCGTCGTTCGCACCGCCAA